>JBKKBQ010000274.1:0-13276 GCA_046714015.1 Nitrospira sp. | reverse complement strand
GGCACATCACCTTGGGACGATGTCCCTGGAGCAAGAAGTCGGCACACCACAGGATCTTGGTCTAGGCCTATGGCGACCATCATCGTCGATAACAAGTCGTATACCGTGGATGAGCGGCAGAATTTGCTTGCCGCCTGTCTTGGACATGGTCTGAACGTACCCTACTTCTGCTGGCATCCCGCGATGGGATCAGTCGGGGCGTGCCGTCAGTGCGCGGTCAAACAGTTCAAAGACGATCGTGATCAGTCTGGTCGGCTGGTAATGTCCTGTATGACGCCGGCGACCAACGGCACGCGTATCTCGATTGATGATCCCGAGGCGAAAGCCTTTCGCGCCTCAGTCATCGAATGGCTGATGGTGAACCATCCGCACGACTGCCCGGTGTGTGACGAAGGCGGGGAGTGTCATTTGCAAGACATGACGGTCATGACCGGGCATGTCTACCGGCGCTACCGTTTTCCGAAACGGACGCATCGTAATCAATCCCTTGGCCCGTTCATTCGTCATGAGATGAACCGGTGCATTCAATGCTACCGCTGCGTACGATTTTATCGAGACTATGCGGGTGGTCGAGACCTCAATGTCTTCGGGGCGCATGACGCCCTCTACTTTGGTCGGGAACAGGATGGGACCTTAGAGAATGAATTCAGCGGCAATCTTGTGGAGGTCTGTCCGACCGGTGTCTTCACCGACAAAACCTTCTTTCATCACTATACGAGGAAGTGGGATCTGCAATCAGCCCAGTCGATCTGCCCACATTGTAGCCTTGGCTGCAATACGACCGCCGGTGAACGATCCGGCACTCTGCGTCGGATCACCAATCGGTTTAACAGCCAGGTGAACGGCTACTTTTTGTGCGATCGGGGACGGTTCGGGTACGAGTATGTGAACAGTGACAAGCGGATCAAGCGAGCCCTTGTGCGGCCAGAGCGTGATCATGCCACGCCGGCGCAGCCGGAGGGAGTGCCGCAGGTGCTGGAGATTGCAGCGGACCGCTTACGACAAGCCCGTGGGATCGTGGGCATTGGGTCTCCTCGCGCGTCGCTGGAGGCCAATGTGGCCCTCCGGTCCTTGGTCGGACCGCAGCAATTTTTTCTGGGGATCGATGAGCACGAACGTCAGCTCCTCTCCACGATTCTCTCCATTCTTCGGACTGGACCGGTGCCGTCCGCATCTATTCATGAGGCAGAACAAGCAGACTCGGTCTTGGTCCTTGGCGCAGACCTGTTGAACGAGGCGCCACGCTTAGCTCTTGCCCTCCTGCAGTCCATCCGTCAACAGCCGATGGAACGAGTCGACGAGTTGAAGATTCCTCGGTGGGACGAGGCGGCGGTGCGCAACACCGTGCAAAACCGACGAGGCCCTCTATTCCTCGCTGGGTATCAGCGTACTTGGTTGCATGAGTATGCAACGGACTCCTATTTCGCCGCACCAGACGATATTGCTCGGTTGGGATTTGCCGTGGCTGGATCGATCGGTCAAGGGGCACCCTCCGTTCCCGAGCTCAGCAGCGAGGTCCGGGAGCTCGCTCAGCGTATCGCCGAGGCACTGAGCCACGCGCAGCGCCCGCTGATCATCGCCGGAACGGGAAGCGGTTCTCAGGCGACAATAGAAGCAGCGGCCAATGTCGCTTGGGCCTTGCACCACCAAGGGAAACAGCCTCGACTTAGCTTTGTTCTTCCGGAGAGTAATAGTGCAGGGCTCGCGATGCTTGGTGGTAGAAGCTTGAACGATGCGTTCGACTCGATCAGTCAGGGAACGGCCGACACAGTGATCGTGCTGGAGAACGACTTGTATCGACGCGCGGACCAGGCGAAAGTCGACGCCTTCTTTGATACCGCACACACAGTGATTGTGCTTGATTCCCTTGAGCATCGCACCGCGGCCCATGCCGATGTGCTCCTCCCGGCAGCCACAGGTCCGGAATCCGATGGGACATTCGTGAATCAAGAAGGTAGAGCCCAGCGGTTCTACCAAGTGTTTGTCCCGGACGGTGATGTGACGGCGAGTTGGCGGTGGCTGAGTGAGCTCGCTCGTGCCGCATCACAGGAGACCGATGGCGGATCTGGAGTGGCGACCTGGCGGAGTTTCGACGAAGCGATCTCTGCCACGGCAGCAGCAGCTCCTGAACTTGCGCGCATCGGAGAGGTTGCACCGTCTGCGAGTTTTCGTCTGGTTGGCCAAAAAGTTCCCAGACAGTCTGAGCGCTGTAGTGGGCGTACGTCGCTGATCTCTCATCTGACCATGCACGAACCGCCTCCCCCTATCGACCCTGATTCGCCGCTTGGATTTACGATGGAGGGATACAGAGGACCGCTTCCCTCACCGCTGATTTCCCAGTTCTGGGCTCCCGGCTGGAATTCTATCCAGGCCGTGAATACATATCAGGACGAAGTCGGCGGACCGTTGCGCGATGAAATGCCGGGGGTTCGGCTCATCGAGACAGTTACCACGAAGGCACCCGGTTGGTTCACCACTATTCCACGTGCATTTCAGCCGACCTCACATCAATGGTTGCTTCTTCCACAGTCCGCCGTATTTGGGAGCGATGAACTCAGTAATCAATCTCCGGCGATTGCTGAACGGATTGCCGAGCCATTCCTGTCCTTGCATTCATCGGATGGGGCGCGGTTGAGCCTTGTGGGCCATAGCAAAATTGATCTGGCATTACAGGGCACGACCCACTGCGTTGCTGTGCACCTTGAGCCTTCTACCCCTGTGGGTACGGCGGGTCTCTCCCTTGTCCCTGAGGTATCTGGCGTCAGAGTGCCGACGTGGGTCGATCTGTTTGAGGCAATCCAGACTGAACAAAAGCGGAGGGCTGCATGATCAATTGGAGCCACACCGCACTCACAATCGCCGTCATTCTTGGTGGTGGACTGACCTTGGCTGGAATGCTGATCTGGGTCGAACGTCGACTGCTCGGCGTCTGGCAAGAACGATACGGCCCCAACCGTCTGGGACCAGGCGGGTGCCTGCAATCACTGGCGGATATGATCAAGATCTTCACGAAAGAAGACTGGATTCCGCCCTTCGCCGATAAGGCGGTGTTCGTAATCACGCCGGCCATCGTTGTGATCACCGCACTCATGTCGTTTGCCGTGGTGCCGATTGCCCCCAGCTTTGTTGTCGCCGATCTCAATATGGGCGTCATGTTCTTTTTGGCGATGTCGAGCCTCGCCGCCTACAGTGTCATCATTGGAGGCTGGGCCTCCAACAACAAATTCGCGTTTCTCGGCAGCCTTCGCGCTATCGCGCAGTTGTTGAGCTACGAAGTCTTCATGGGGTTGTCGCTGATGGGCGCGGTGCTCTTGGCTGGATCATTCAATCTCAGTGACATTGTCGACGCGCAACGGCATCAATGGTTCGTGGTTCCTCAATTTCTCGGGTTTCTCGGTTTTTTTATGGCGGGACTGGCTGAAGCACATCGCACACCATTCGATATGCCTGAGGCGGAAGCCGAGCTGGTCGCCGGCTACCACTCGGAATACAGCGGGATGAAATTCGGGATGTTTTTTGTCGGCGAATACCTCAGCGTTATCTTGCTCTCAGCCATGACCGTGATCCTCTTCTTCGGCGGCTGGCACGGACCCTGGTTGCCGCCGGCAGTGTGGTTTGTCTTAAAGATGTTCGGCTTCATCGTTCTGATCATCCTCATTCGGGCGACATGGCCCCGATTCCGCTTTGATCAGCTGCTGACCTTCGGCTGGAAGGTTGTGATGCCGCTCGCGTTGATCAATCTTCTGGTGACCGGCGGTGTGGTTCTCTGGAAAGCAGGATGACGGAGGATCACCGGTGCAGCCGTGAGCATGGATGATGTGTAGGAGCCGCACACCTCTAAGACAGCGGTACGTATGATGAACATTTGGCTATATGCCCGTAATCTGATCCTCGGACTATGGATCGTCTTCAAACGGACCTTTACGAAGCCGGTCACGGTTCAGTATCCAGAGGAACGCCCTTATTTGCCTCCACGCTGGCGTGGACGAATCGTCCTAACCAGAGATCCCGACGGAGAGGAGCGGTGCGTGGCCTGCTACCTCTGCTCTGCGGCTTGTCCGGTCGATTGCATCGCGCTGCAGGCCGCGAACAATCCAGATGCTCACGAACGCCGCTATCCTGAATTCTTCAGGATCAATTTTTCGCGCTGCATCTATTGTGGGATGTGCGAGGAGGCCTGTCCGACCAATGCTATCCAACTCATCCCAGATTTTGAGCAGAGTGAATATGCACGCCGGAACCTGGTCTACGAGAAAGAAGATCTCCTCATCAGCGGGACCGGCAAGTATCCCGACTATAATTTTTATCGAGTGGCCGGCGTGAAGACGCGCGATAAAGACAAGGGACAAGGTGAACACGAGCTTCCACCGGTCGATGTGAGGAGTTTGATGCCCTGAAGAAGTGCTGAGCGGTAAAGTGCTGAGTGCTGAGCGTGGAAACGCCACGGTTCCGAAAACTCGCATTCAGGACTCAGCACCGAGATTTCAAACGATGGAAGTTCTTTTCTACATTGCTGCTGCCGTAACTCTACTCGCGACGCTGCGCGTCATCACGCATGTGCATGCCGTCCACGCGCTGCTCTATCTGGTCGTGGCGTTGATCGCACTGGCGCTGATTTTCTATTTGCTCGGCGCTCAGTTTGCCGCAGCGCTCGAAATCATCATTTACGGCGGTGCCATCATGGTGCTCTTCATTTTTGTCGTCATGCTCCTGGGCCCACTCGCCGTTGAGCAAGAACGGACGTGGCTCACGGCGGGCGCCTGGGTAGGGCCCAGTATCCTGGCCCTGGTGCTACTGGGTGAGGTGGGATACCTCATTGCGGTCGGGGACCATCTGCCGATCACCGTCTCAGAAACCAGACAGAAAGGGGTTTCCATCGCCCTTTACGGACCCTACATCATCGGGGTGGAATTGGCGTCGATGTTGTTGCTCCCAGGGCTGATCGGCGCCTATCACTTGGGGCGTCGTATATCGAAAGAGGCTCGCTGATGTTGAGCACGCCCGCGTTGGTGTTGGCCATCATGCTGTTTGGTCTCGGATTGGTCGGCTTGTTGAGTCGACGGAACATTCTCTACATGCTGCTGTCGCTTGAAATCATGTTGAATGCCGCAAGTCTCGCATTCATTGCGGGGGGAGCTCGTTGGGGACAAGTCGATGGCGAGATCATGTTCTTATTCATTCTCACCCTGGCGGCGGCTGAAGTCTCCGTGGCACTGGGTATCGTGCTGCAGCTGTCATACCGATTCCGTACACTGGACGCGGATGCATTCAGCGAGATGAGAGGGTAACGAGCCTGGCATGGGACATGGTCCCGAGACATCTTCTCGCATCAGAAACATGTAGGGAACCTGCAATGGACACGTATTTGCAAGAGACGAGATGATCAACTTACTTTGGCTTATCCCAGCACTTCCGCTCGCGGGCTTTCTGGTATTGGCCCTGTTCGGAGGGCGTTTAACCCGGCAACAGGTCGCATGGGTTGGTTGTGGCTCGGTGGGTACGGCGGCTTTCACCACCGCGCTTGTCGGCGGAGAGTTTCTCCAAGGCTTGCCCGATCGTGAGTCCTACCGTCATACACTGTGGAATTGGATCGATACGTCTGGGATGACCGTCGGAGTCTCCTGGTACCTGGATGCCCTGTCACTCCTGATGGTGGTGGTGATCACTGGCATCGGATTCTTGATCCATCTGTACTCCGCCGAGTACATGTCTGCCGATGACGGATACGCCAGGTTCTTTGCCTATATGAATCTGTTTGTGTCAGCCATGCTGACGCTGGTGTTAGCCGATAATCTTCTTCTGCTTTACCTAGGTTGGGAAGGGGTGGGACTCTGCAGCTACCTATTGATTGGATTTTGGTATCGCGAACCGGAATACGGCACCGCTGCGCAGAAGGCGTTTATCGTCACTCGCATCGGAGACACGGCGTTTGCCATCGGGCTATTCATCCTCTTCACGCAATTCAAGAGCTTGTCGATCCAACAGGTCCAGAGTCTTGCGACGGAGGCCTGGCCAGTGGGCTCGAACGTTGCCATGATCGTGGCTCTGCTCTTCTTGATCGGGGCGGTTGGAAAGTCAGCGCAATTGCCGCTTCAAGTGTGGTTGCCGGACGCGATGGCAGGTCCCACTCCGGTCAGCGCGCTGATCCATGCGGCCACGATGGTGACGGCCGGTGTGTACCTCATTGCCCGCATGCATCACCTGTTTGCGCTCGCACCGTTGGTGCAAGAGGTTATCGCTGTGGTTGGACTGACGACGTTGCTACTTGCTGCAACCAGCGCGCTGGTTCAACACGACATTAAGCGCGTGTTGGCGTACTCGACGATGAGCCAGATCGGCTATATGTTTCTTGCGCTCGGTGTCGGAGCCTGGTCTGCCGCGCTCTTTCATTTTCTGACCCATTCCTGCTTCAAAGCCCTGCTCTTCTTAGCAGCTGGATCCGTCATCCACAGCCTCCATCATGAGCAGGACATTTTCCGTATGGGGGGCCTGCGGCGGCATTTGCCCTGGACCTTTTGGACATTCTTGATCGGGGCCGCGGCCATGTCCGGCGTTCCCCTCATTACGTCCGGGTTTTACAGCAAAGACTGGATTTTGTGGTCCGTCTGGTCCTCACCCTTAAGCCACCGATGGATCTGGTTCGGCGCCTTATTCGGGACCCTGCTGACCGGCCTGTACAGTTTTCGGCTGATCTTTCGGGTCTTTTTTGGAGAGGTTCATACGAAGCCAACCGGCGAACCAGGTCTTGCCATGCGTCTGCCTCTGGTGGTGCTGGCGTTCTTGGCGCTCACCGTCGGCTTTCTCGAGATGCCCCACACACTTGGGAATGTGACCCTGTTTAGTCACTACTTGTCGCATGCGCTCCCAACGACGGAACTACTTCCCGGGATGGATGAATTGAGTGAAACCCGTGAACAGCTTGCAGTCACAGTCGCGGCACTGCTCGGGATCGGCCTAGCGGCTCTCCTGTTCCTGCCTGGCTCCCTCTTTGCTGCGAGATGGACAGATCAATCCACGAATCGCCCTTCGGTGACCTTGTTGCAAGGAGGGTTGGGGTTCGATCGACTGTATGATCGCATGTTCGTGCGGCACTGGTTCTCTCTGACCAGGAATCCTGATGAGATCCTCGACCGTGGGTACGAATGGCTGGCCGTTGGCGCCGAGTCCTGCCATGGCTGGATGAGTCATACTCAGACAGGGCATGTCCGCTGGTATGCAGCCACTATTGCGGTTGGGACGCTGATGTTACTCGGGCTGTTTGCGATGTGAATGCTATGGTTCTCTGGCTGCTCATACTCATCCCAATTCTAGCTGCGCCCTTCGTATGGATGGGACAGCAATGGTCTCGCTATGCTCCTCGTTGGATCGCACTCGGTGCCTTGTCCGGTGATTTTCTGCTGGCGCTATTCCTCTGGAACCAAGGTCACTCGGTTCAGGCCTCAGGCCATGGGGCATGGTTCGTAGAAACTCACACCAGTTGGATTCCCCGCTGGGGTATCAGCCTACATCTCGGTCTCGATGGGCTGAGCGTGATTCTCATCCTGTTAGCGGCCTTCATCGGGGTCGTCGCTATTATTGCCTCCTGGACAGAAATCCAGAGTCGCGTCGGATTGTTCCACTGTAATGTCCTGCTGACCATGGGCGGGGTCATCGGGGTATTTTTGGCGATCGATCTGTTTCTGTTTTTCTTCTTTTGGGAGCTCATGCTCGTACCCATGTATCTCCTGATCGTCATCTGGGGCCATGCACAGCGCCGGCACGCGTCGTTCAAGTTCTTCCTCTTTACCCAGGCGGGGAGCTTGGTGTTGCTTGTTGCGATTGTGGCCCTTGCGCTCCTGCATCAGCAGGCGACAGGGCGACCGAGTTTCGACTATGCCGACCTGATGGGACTGACTCTGACCAGTGAGATGGCCCGATGGTTGATGCTGGCATTTCTCATTGGGTTTCTTGTGAAGCTGCCGGCTCCTCCCTTTCATACGTGGCTGCCGGACACCTACACAGAAGCGCCCACAGGGGCAACAATCATCCTCGCCGGGATCTTAGCGAAAACTGGAGCCTATGGTTTGTTACGGTTCACGATTCCGTTGTTTCCCGAGGCGATGAGTGAATTCGCGCCCATCGCCATGGGGCTTGGTGTGGTCGGCATTCTCTATGGAGCGGGCTTAGCCTGTGCCCAAACGGATATCAAACGACTGGTGGCCTACAGCAGCATCAGCCATATGGGGTTCATCCTGCTCGGCGCCTTTGCCGGGACGGAGTTGGCGCTGCAGGGAGCCGTGATGCAGATGGTGGCGCATGGGTTAAGCACTGGCGCCCTCTTCCTGCTGACCGGCGCGCTCCAGGAACGCCTTCAGACGAGAGACATGAGACAGATGGGAGGATTGTGGGGCGTGATTCCACGTCTCGCATCGTTAGCTCTGTTCTTTGCCTGTGCCTCACTTGGGTTACCAGGATTGGCCAATTTCATTGGTGAATTTCTCGTGTTGTTCGGGTCCTATTCCGACCAACCGTTCATGACGATTCTGGCATCGCTCGGCATGGTGATGGCGGCTATCTACTCCCTGGGTATGATGCAACGCACCTTCTTTGGCCGGCAACAAGACACCCGTACGGCTCCGGACCTGTCGAATGTCGCATTTGGAACCTTGCTGTTTATCGCAGTCCTACAGATCTGGCTGGGACTCTATCCGAAGACCGTGTTCACCACCACGAGGCCAGTCATGGAAATACTCGTACCGCCGGGCCTAGCGTCACCGAATCTGACTCGCCCGCCATCAGCATCGTTCCCGTCATCCAACGTCATGACCTCTCATGTGAGTGCCCCATGATACTCCAAGATTTCATCGCCCTTTCACCCATTCTGAATCTCGGGGCATTCGCCCTCGTAACCATGCTCGCGATCGCCTTCAGGCGACACCATGCAACGATCGCTGTCGTTTCGTTCATGTCATGCCTCCTCACGCTGGTGACTTTGTCCTGGGCAGCAACGGCGACCCCACGAACCGTGACGGCGTTGTTGGTCGTAGACGGATATGCCTTGTTGTACATGGGACTCGTGTTGAGTGCGACGATGGTCGTCATTGCCCTGTCGTACAGGTATTTGACTATTCAGTTTCATGAGCAGGAAGGCGTGGAGGAATATTATCTGCTCCTCTTGCTGGCCACCTTCGGAGGGTTGGTTCTGACCGTGGCTGCACATTTCGTGTCTTTTTTTCTTGGGCTCGAACTACTCGGCCTTTCTCTGTGTAGCTTGATCGGGTATTTACGAACGCGCCGCCACCCACTAGAAGCCGCGGTGAAGTATCTTCTGCTCTCCATCACCGCGTCAGCGTTCCTCCTGTTCGGTATGGCGCTCCTGTATTTCGAAAGCGGCTCCATGACGTTTCGTGGTGTAGGAGCGATCGTGAAACAAGCGCAGACAATTCCAGGACTGTGGCTCGGTGGATTTGTCCTCGTCCTTGTCGGCGTCGCATTGAAACTCGGGCTGGCGCCGTTTCATATGTGGATTCCCGATGTGTACCAGGGAGCCCCGGCTCCCATCACAGCGTATATTGCGACCGTCTCTAAGGGAGCACTGGTGGCACTGCTGCTCCGCCTCGCAACCGATGTCGGGGCGTTGGAACTACCCCCCCTTGTCCATCTGTTCAGTCTCCTGGCCGTGGCCTCGATGGTTACGGGGAATGTCCTTGCGCTCTTCAACAGAATGTGAAACGGCTCCTGGCTTATTCCTCGATTGCACATGTGGGGTACCTGCTCGTGGCGCTGCTGGCCGGTGGTTCTGCAGCCGCCGAAGCGGTTACATTCTACGTGATCGTCTATTGTGCCATGACCTTAGGGGCCTTTGGGGTGGTGACGGTGTATTCGAGCGAGGGAGGGGACAAGGACCGCTTTGAGGACTATCAAGGCTTGTTTTGGACGCGCCCCTGGCTCGCCGCCATGCTGGCCCTGAGCCTGCTGTCGCTAGCCGGAATCCCGGTGACAGCGGGATTCATCGGGAAGTTTTATGCGATTGCAGCCGGCGTTGACGCCGGTCTGTGGTGGCTCGTGTTGGCTCTGATTGGGAACAGCGTCGTCAGCCTGTATTATTATCTTCGACTCATCGTGACACTCTTCGGCGAGGAACCAACTCCGGCAACCCTTTCTGAAGGACAGGTTTTTCAGCAGACACAGGTGACCAGCTGGACGACCGTCTTCTCGCTCGGACTCGTCGCATCGATCATCCTCCTCTTGGGAGTCTATCCAGAACCGCTGATCCAGCTCATCCGCGAATCCGTGAGCAACCTGCTCATGGTGGCCGTACAGAGACCATGAATCATTTCAAGAGGTTTGATGTTCTCCGATATCAGAAAGAATCGATGATCTCGATCCAGTATTCGTTGTCGATGAGATTGAATTGAATGTCATGAACTATGAACGGTAATGGAAGGCTCAACAATGAATCCAAGTTGAAGGCGGCATGACCGAATCGATTAGTTCATCGGGATGATCGTCGCGGAGACTTCGTTGGGAAGCAGCAGGGTCGCAGCCGCGCGATTCTGTTCGTCGGGTTGAATCAACGCGAACAACGGCACCGGTTGCGGCACGCCACCGGGTGGCATGGCCAGCATGGCTGGAAAGTCGATCAGCGGCGAGAGCGTGGCTTGGCTTGCGATGCGTAGCCGGAAGGCCATCAACACATCCCGCAACCGCTCAGCCTTTTCTTCTTCTGACATCGCCTCACCGGGCGCGATCCCGACTTCCCAGAGCGGCTTCGTCACTGTGACCGGAAAGGTGAGTCCGAGTTTTTGCGCATCCATTGACACATCAATCAAGAATCCGGCTTGAATCGCCTGTTGGCGATTTGCGATCAGCTGGTTAGCCGGAATGTCGGTCCTCGCCTCCAGCGTTGCTCCGGAATGAGTTGGGTTTTCGAGTTGCGGTTCTTCTGCTGTCGGTAACGTCGGAGCCGCTTCAAGAGGGGCTTTTTCTCCTAAGGCGTCTTGATTGGGTGTCACAACGGTCTCATCCGGCAGAGCGGGAAGGGCATGGATCAACCCTTCATACACTCTTTTGGCGGATTCAGACCAGGCGGGATTCACCGACCGACCTGAAAAAGCCGCTTCGGCGGCTTTTCGCTCATCGTGAGTGAGCACCCGTGGGCTACGTGTCGTATCCATGGTCACGAGATAAGTCTGGACATCTACAAGTCAAGAGCTAATCGGGCAGACGTTGGCCCTTCGTCTCTGGAGCGAACAAAATCACAATAAGTCCGAGCAGATAGATCAGCGCGACGGTGCTGGCTGCACGTCCGAACGTCCCCAATGTCGTGACCAACCAGCCGGTTAAAAATGGAGAAGCTGATGCCAGCACACGACCGGCGTTAAAGCAAAATCCCGCCCCGGTGGCACGTAGCCTTGTCGGATAGAGCTCTGGAAGATAGATCGGAAATCCGCTGAAAATCCCATTATTAAAAAATCCTAAGATCGGCAGGAGCATCAAGACACCAGCATAACTCGAGGGCACCAAATACGTGACCGGTAACATGATGAAGCTACCGAGGCACATGAAGGCGAATACCGGTCGTCTGCCGAACCGGTCCGCGAGGGGGCCGAATCCGAGGTAACCGAAGATGGCCCCGGCGTTCAACGCCATGATGGCATAGCTCACATACTTGGTGAGGGTTGCGGGCTCTTGCCCTTTCAAGTCCGGTAATTCACGAATCAGGGTCGGCGCCCAATTCGTCGCCCCCCAAAGGCCGAATACCGCGACAAAGGCCAAGGTTGAACCGACCAACGTCGCCCGCCGTAAATCACCATGAAAGATGGCCGTCAGAGGAACCGCTTGCTGCTCATGCGCATGGGTCCAGCGTTCCGGTTCCTTGACCCACCAGCGAACGAGGAGGGCGACGAATGCGGGAAGGATACCGATCACAAATAACCCTCGCCAGCCATAGGCATCTCGTAATGTTAAATTCATCGTGGCAGCCAAAAAGAACCCCACGGCCCAAGCCGACTGGAGAATCCCTGCGGCTTTCACACGCTTCTCTTCCGGCCACGTCTCTGCCACGATGGCAGCGCCCGCCGCCCATTCACCGCCGATGCCGAGCGCAGTCAGAAATCTGGCTATGGCCAGGTGCCACCAGGTTTCCGCCAATGCCGCGGCGCCGGTGAAAACGGCGTAGATGATAATGGTGGCGATAAGGACCTTCGTCCTGCCGAATCGATCAGCAAGAACGCCGAACGTGATGCCACCGATCGCCCAGCCGATGAGAAAAATGGAAAAGATGATGCCGCCGTGCCAGCCGATTTGCTCGACGGTCGGCGGGCCACTCGCCGTATGGAGCAAATCGTGCAGGGCCGGATGCAAGACAATGGCATAAATCGTCGCGTCCATCGCATCGAAGACCCAGCCCAACCACGCGACGAATAAGACCAACCACTGGTAGGGCATGACGCCGCTCCACCAAGATTGCGCCGTCATCGGCAAGCCTCGCTATCGGGATGCTTTGGTACTTCAGTGCTGAGGACTGAGGCCTGAGGCCTGAGGACTGAATGGATTGCCAATGTCGAATGGCCAATGACGAATGATGGCATAGCGGGCAAGGCTACGGGCGATGACACCCGCTGTCAAGGTGATGTCCGCAAAAGTTGCGTGTTATAGTCGCGCCATGTTACGCATGGATTATTATCGAGTGCTGGGCGTCTCCCGAAAAGCGTCCGACGAGGACATCAAGAAGGCCTATCGAAAGCTGGTCTTTGAGCACCATCCCGACCGGAATCCTCATCGGACGGATGCGGACGAGCGGATCAGAGAGATCAATGCCGCCTACGAAATCATCGGTGATGCGGAAAAGCGCCAAAGTTACGATCGATTATCCTGGGGGGATGAGCCACGTGCTGCGGCGGTTGACCTTGGGCTCATTCTCGACGATATCGAACAGAAGTTGTTCGATGAAGGCCGAAAAGAGCTATTCGTGATCTTGATGAAAAATGTGAAGCGAGTGAAGGCGGAACTGAACATCATCCGGGAACTGGTTGTGGCGGAGCAGGGCTATGATTCTTTCCTGGAGCACGTGGTCACCACCCGCGCGTCGGCAATTATGGGTGACTTTGTGACGGATGAAATGGACGTACGAAAACGACGCTTGGTTGACGTTGCGTAGGAGATGATGCTGTCACAGGGTGTGACGAAGCGCGGCGACGAGGGCGTAATTCAAACGCTTCGGAATCGCCTCGATACGGCCTTTCGGAAGGGCCGTATCCACGGCATCGCCTCCGCGTTGGAGCTGTTTTATGAG
>JBKKBQ010000273.1:0-3876 GCA_046714015.1 Nitrospira sp. | reverse complement strand
CAGCCCTTCCGCGCTCAGGCACCTGGGAGAACGCGGCTATGATCCGGTCTACGGAGCCCGTCCGCTCAAGCGCCTCATTCAGCAGGAATTAGAAACACCGATTGCGAAGTTGCTGGTGAAAGGGGAGTTGCGGGACGGGGATACTGCATCGATCGATATAAAGAACGGAGGGCTTGTCGTGGTGCCAACCGTGACGGACGAGCGGACATCTCCACCTAGCCAATAGACACAGCGCCCCCTTTGGCATCGTGCGTCAGTCCACTCTTCTGCTGCTTCTCAATCTTCCACTCCGTCGGCGATACTTGAAGGAGGTGGCCTTTCATCGTGTGGAACTCCCCTCGTGAAAAAGACACCATGTCGGAGGCCTTCACGTCGAGCTGGAGAAGAATCTTGCCGGACTCGGCTTCCTTCATCGCCACGCTCTTGTTCGTCTTCGTCAATTCATAGGCGCGCCGTTCGTTGAACATCATAGTACTGTCGACCACTTTGGCCAACATCCGTCCGTTCGAGTCGAACAACGCAAAGTTCACCAACAGCGTACCGGTTGCGGGATGACGCGCCACGTGGATTTGCGGCACGCCCTCGACTTCGATGATGCCGTTAGCATTGCGGTAGAGATTGGAGCCGATTTCGATATCCATATTGGTTTGACGTGCAGCAAGCTGGAGGTTGTTTAAACTAGATACTGTATCAGATCTACAGAGAATTAAGACTTTTTGATTCGATCGAGGATCAACGCGATGCAACCGCCCAGCAATCCTCCACCCATTATGGTGGTCAGCAGCTCGACAAGTTTCAGTTCCCACACAGACCCTTGCGCCTGCATCACTTCCCTGATGCCGCCTTGGACCAGGATGACGGCCAGCGCCATCGTCGCCCCCACGACAAACCACCACAGAAAGACTTTCGTCGACGCCACCGAAACCTCACATGTCGGGGTTGCGGTCAAATGAACGGTATTGAATGGCTTCCGCAATGTGCGCGGCCTCAACCTTCTCAGAGTCGGCCAAATCGGCGATGGTACGCGCGACCCGCAAGATGCGCCCATGCGCCCGCGCCGACAGTCGGAGCCTCGCCATCGCCTGTTCGAGCAACTCCTGAGCAGGCTGATCGAGCCCACAATACCGCTTTACCATCCGCGGCTTCAACTGCGCATTCGTATAAATCCCGTCGTGTCGGAAACGCCGTCGCTGTCGTTCCCGAGCGGCGAAGACCCGCGATCGGATCGCAGTGGACCCCTCTGGAGCGGGCAGTTCGGTGCGGAGCTCTCGGACGGGAACAGGCGGCACATCCAGATGGATATCCAGCCGATCCAACAGCGGCCCGGACAGTTTCGCGCGATACCGGCGAATCTGAGTGCCGGTGCAAATACAGGGTCTAGTTCGATCTCCATAGTATCCACAAGGGCAAGGATTCATCGCGGCAATCAACATGAATCGAGCGGGATATTTCAGGGTTCCGCTTGCTCGGGTCAGGATCACATGGCCATCTTCCAACGGTTGTCGCAATCCCTCAAGCACCCCCCGTTTGAACTCAGGAGACTCATCCAGAAACAGTACACCGTTATGCGCGAGAGAGACTTCCCCAGGCTTCGGGACGGTGCCACCTCCGACAAGACCGGCATCGGAGATGCTGTGATGAGGAGCGCGGAACGGCCGCACCGTGAGCAAGGGCCGGTCCGGAGGGAGCTGCCCGGCGACGCTGTGAATACGAGTCGTTTCAATGGCCTCTTCTGATTCCAACAGCGGAAGGATCGAGGGCAGTCGACGCGCCAACATCGTCTTGCCGGAACCAGGCGGACCGACCATCAGCACATTGTGTCCACCCGAGGCGGCCACTTCCAGTGCCCGCTTAGCATGGTCCTGCCCACGAACGTCGGCATAGTCTTCATCCTCCACCGTCCTGATTGCCCCCAGCAAGTCGTGGTTCGACCGGCAGGGCAGAATGGTTTGGTTTCCCTTTAGAAACTCTACGGCTTCCGGGAGGCTCTGGAGCGGATAGGCGCTGACGCCGTCCACTAGCGCGGCTTCAGCACCATTGTCAGCCGGCAACAACAGGTCGTATCCGGCTCGGCAAGCCAGCGCAAACGAGAGCGCCCCCATGATCGGTCTCACCCGGCCGTCCAACGATAACTCTCCGACCAGCACTCGCTTGTCCACTATCGCCTGTGGGATCACCTCTTCGGCAACGAGAATCCCAACGGCGATCGCAAGATCCAGTCCCGATCCCTCTTTTTTGACACCGGCGGGAGCGAGATTGACGGTAATGCGTTTGGCGGGAAAGTGAAACCCCGTGTTCTTCAGCGCGGAGCGCACCCGGTCACGACTTTCCTTGACGGTGGCATCAGGCAGGCCGACGACCGAGAATTGCGGAAGGCCACCGGAGATATCGACCTCGACATCGACAAGATGCGCATCGAGACCGACGAGTGCCGCGCTCCTCACCTTGGCAAGCATGAAAATATTGCCTTTCCGTTCTAGCCCGCATTAGTTATGAGCGCGGTCAAATCGGGCGATTATAGGAAGTCTCTCCGGGGGTTTCAATAGAGCGACCGGCTGAGCTTTCTTCAGTAGCACCCCTTCTTCCAACTCGCTATAATCCGCCCATGCGCCTCTGGTATTCCCCAGAGGGAATGGTCCCTTTGATTCGATCACCATCGAACTGGCTGGCTCGCCCACTCTTGGCCGCCGGCCTCTCCTTTTTTCTATCCTCCTTGCCGACAGATAGTTTTTCATCATTCATTGCAAACCAAGCCTCATCGCCCCCGACACCGCACTCAAAGAGCACGTCCCCGCATATCGGGTCGGCCATGGCTGTACTTGCGACGCTCGAACAAGCACAGGTCCTTCCGCCGGAAGGCAGCCGGGAAGCCGATCGTATCATTCAGTCCGTCATCCAGTTCCAATCGGCCTTCGCGAAGGGCACGGACCGCTCGCTACAAGATTTTGCGCAGCGTGCCGTTGCCGGCAACCACGGCCAGGAGGCCACACCAGTCCTCGAACGATTTCGGGTAACCGGGTGGACCGCGGAAATATTGGAAGCGCTTGCGGACGAGGACCAGCGCACCCCCGCCGAAGAACTTGAGCGACTGGCTACCGGCTTCGGACAATTCAACCTCTCTGTCGATGATTTCAAGCGATTCATGCAGCTCGTGCGAGACGGCCGGTCGGCGCTTGCCGCGCGAGGGCAACATTTTGAAGAGGTATATGCCCGCCATCGAAAGGTGATGCCGGGAGCGGCGGCTCGATAGCAGGATGGAATCACGGATCATTTTGCATTAATCATTCACCATACACATTGGCGTCAAAAGGGAGGTCACATGGCAACGAGAGCGTACATTCTCATCAAAGTGAAAGCGGGAAAGACCAAGGACGTGGTCGGCGCATTGAAACGCATCCCCGGAGTGGAACAAGCGCACTCCTGCTTCGGCCGTCCGGATATTTTTGTCTTCATCAGCGTACAGGATGAACGGGCGCTCTCCGATGTCGTCATCACGAAGATCCATGCGATCGACGGTGTCGAAGAGACTGATACCCACATCGTGGCAGAGTCGTAGCAGGCTGTTGAACAAGGCCGCCAGCGGCGTTCTCGCGTGAATAAACTGCCGCCTCACCATCTCGGCGGCGTTCACAAACGTGCCGCGCCTTATTCGGCACGGCGTGAACCTTAGAGGCTCACCGTACGGCCCTGGGCAAACGCCTGTTCACACAGGCGATGGGTGGGCGAGTAAAAACAGTCTGCGCTTCGCCTGGAAGACACTGGGCGCTCACGGGACACCGCCCGCTCATCATCTCGCGGGCGTTCACAAACGTGGCCCCCCGAATTACGTGGGGGGGGGACCACGCGCCCCGCCGCCCACCAGACGCGCAATATTAT
>JBKKBQ010000272.1:0-5827 GCA_046714015.1 Nitrospira sp. | reverse complement strand
CCATAAATAGGGAAGGCCCAAGAAATCACACTTCAGACTGTATTGGGCTGGCCCGGTGTGGATGCTACTGCAAGTCTACCGAAACTCTAGGCGAGATACATCCAACGAATAATCGGAGAATGAATGGAAGTCGAGTGAGCAGGTTCAATGATTTCTGACGTTCGAGTGCCAGGCCAGGGGGCCGAATGTGTGGATCGGGCCGATCTGGGCGACCGCTTGGGCGAGGCCGATCGTGGCCAACATGCCCCGGTTTGTATAAGTAAACGGTGAACGTTGTCCTGGCATGACTTCTTCATTGATTACTTGGCGACATACCGGCCTTCTCGCATGGCAACCGGAGCGATTCCTGGTAAGGGGTTGCCATCGTTGCCAAGACAATGGGCGGCGTCACCGATGACGAAGATCCAGGGCTCATCCGGGATCGTCAGGTCCGGTCCGACTTTAATCCGGCCGTATGAATCTTGGGGAACCTTCAGGGTGTTCAAGAGAGGGGAGGCTTTGTTGCCCGTCGCCCAAATAGCATTGGCGGACGGGACCCATTCGGTCCCGATCATCACCCCATCCGGGCGGATAGCAGTCACACGGTTGTTCAGCTTGACGGTGACCCCCATGCGCTCGAGGGCGGTCAGCGCTCTTGCCGACAGTTTGACATCAAATCCCGGGAGGATGCGCGAACCAGCCTCTACGAGAATGATGGAGAAATCATCAAGCGGTAAGTGAGGATAGTCCGGCCCCATGGCCTTCCGAGCTCGATGAGTGAACAGGCTAACTCGACTCCCGTGGGACCACCTCCACCGATCACGAAGGTGAGGCGATTCTGCGTCCAGTCTCGGCCCGCTGTCGTTCCGCCTCTTCAAATTCGAGTACCATCCGTTGGTAGAGCAGGGGTTGAAAGACATGGTGATTCGTGCGGTTGATCAGGACGACCAAGGCATCGCGCAGGCAGCGCGCCGCCGTCATATCTCCAAATCCTCCCCCAAAAAACACGACAACGCCTTTTGGGGTCATGGGATGAAAGAAAAAGGTAGGCTCAATCAAATCCACGTAACAAGAATAGGCCCGTAAATCCGGCCACTTGGCGACAAAGGCACTGTCAAAGACTTTCTCCAAACCTGCTTCGGCACCATCTCTCTAAGGATCGGCAAGTCTGGTGTTTTCTTGAGCCCAGCAAGTGGCACGACTCCAAGCCTTGGCTTCCCGGTCGGGGCTGCTACACTTACCGTGATGGATTGAGACCTTCCCACACGTGCTTCACCCACCCTGATTAGGGGAGTAAGGAGTCTGTCCTATGGCCGTCCAAGCTCGTCACTTTATACAGATGACCGGTTCTGTCTGTCTTACCGCCACGTTCTTCATGATTGTGGCCTGTTCCGGCGGCTACTACACGGCAAACGTCAACGGTGAGAAGAAGGTCTATCGTGTCAATGAACAGGGTGCCAAGACGCTCGTGTACGAGATCGACCAGAACGGCAAGACCACCATCCATGATGCCGACGATCCGATGGCGAAGCGACAGGCTGCTGGGCAAGAGATTGCAGAACAGCTCAGCGCAAAGCGGGCTGAGCAACTTGAACAGCTCAGCAGGGCGCCGAAACGGCAGCCGAACGATCCTATTTATGTCAGTCTTGCCCAACCGGTACTGGATGCGCGAATGGAGAAGGCTGAACGAACAAAAGGTGCAGTGGCCGAGCAGATTCGAAGCGAATTCGAGGCCGATCCTATCATCAAGCTCATCGAGGAGAATCGTAGTCAGTCCGGTTTGTTAAAGCCGCCTGCAGCAGCAAGCGCGGATGTCGAGGTGTCGCCGAAGGTTTCGCTGAAGGAAGCCTATGGAATCGACCGGAAGACCGGAAAGCCGAGCAAGATGCTGGCGGTCGTCTTTGAGGCCACGATCACGACGCAGGTCCCATCGGCGACGTACAATGTGTCAGAGTCAGGACATGTCTTACGAAACCTGGAAGTCTCCAAGCGCTTCGCGAAGCATGTGAAACAAGTCATCCTTGAAAAAATCGGCCCGAACATTCCAGCTCACTGAATTGACGACTCCGTGCGTCGCGAAACGGTCTCTGTCATGACCGATCTGTCACAAGCTACGGAATGGTTATCCCGTCGGCTCGCTGTCGAGTTTATGCGCCTTGCGACCGCCCCCAGCCAGCTGGTGCTCAGGAATCTGTCCAGCCACCATTAACTTCGCCATGTCCGCAGCGCGGGTCACCAGTTGCTGAGCCGCGTCACGCAGCTCACGGCTGTTTTGTACCTCACAAACATTCCGCTCCATGTCTTCTGCGCTCCAGCCCCGTGAATGGGCGATAAATGGGAACTGTGGAAACTGACAGCCGACCTCCGCCCAAAAGGTCATCAGCTGTCCAGCCACACCCTGCACATTGTCTTGCCCACCCATGATAATGAAGGCCGCCACCTTGTTCTTGAGAAGATGTTTGTTCGCGATCGTCTCCTGGTTCTGAATACAGTTCATCCGCTCGACCATCTTAAAATAGAGACTGCCGGCATTACCCCACCGGATCGGTGTCGAGACCAAAATCACGTCTGCCCAATGCACGATGGCTTCGTACACCCGATCGAGTTGATCGGTTGGATCCATCTGTGTGATCGAGCAGGTCCAGGTGCAGGCCTGCGCCGCTTTTGAGTAGAACCCTTCACAAGCGCGAAAGTTCAAGTCGCGCAGCTTGATGCACTGCGCCTCGAGGTTGAGCGCCGTTCGCACATAGTCCAACGCGACGTCGAGCAATGCATCGGACGTGCTATAGCGCGGATGGTCTGCCGTCATCGCCGTCGTGGAAATGCCGACGACGCGCACCGGGCCCGGCCGGCGGGTGACTGGGCGGGCAAGCGGATGGGGCTCGTGCGGATGTTTTTTGCGTTTAGTGGCCGACGACAGGTCAATGTACAGCCGGCCGTTTTCAATCTTCGTCGAATAGGTCGGCACCTGATCCTGCTCGTACCCCGCCTCTCCCTTTCCCGTCTCACAATGGAATTTCCAATAATGCCAAGGACAGACGACATAGTCGCCGTCGAGCCGGCCCTTGCCTAACGGCCCGCCGACGTGATTGCAGACTCCGGAGATGGCCGAGAACCGTCCGTTCTTATAGGTAAGCGCAAGACGTGTCTTGCCGCACTGGATTTTCTGTAGAAGCGTCCGCTTGAGCTCTTCAACCGACCCAACATCCGTCCATTGGCTTTCAGGCATTGAACACTCCTTGGTCCGCCAGGCCTTGCTAGGGTTCAGAGACTTTGAGAAGTGAACGACTCCCGACATGTCAAACGCGTGGCTTCCGATTATCAAGACATCAATCGCCGTTTGAGTTTGTGCCCAACCTGGCCGCCTCGGATGACTTAGCTCTTGTGGATGGTGATATTGCCGATCCGGATACGGCGCGCCGAATTGTCGAGACCGCCGTCCGGCAATTCGGCACGGTGGATCTGTTGGTCAACAATGCCGGCATTTTTATCCCGAAGCCGTTCACGGACTACACGCGAGATGACTTTGAACGGCTGGTGTCGACGAATCTCGCGGGATTCCTCTATGTGACCCAAGAGGCCGTCCGGCAGATGAAACGACAGGGGGCACACAGGCCATGTCGTCAATATCACCACGACGCTGGCTGACCAACCGGTTGCGGGAGTGCCTGCCGCGCTCCCAGTGCTGACGAAAGGAGGATTGAATGCCGTCACCGCCGCCCTCGCGATCGAGTTTGCAGGCATCGGCATCAGATTCAATGCCATCGGCGCCGGCATCATTGATACACCCATGCACAAGCCGGAGACCCATGGGTTCTTGAAGACACTCCATCCGATTCAGAGGATTGGGAACGTCTCGGAGATCGTCGATGCCGTGCTCTATCTTACGGACGCGACCTTCGTGACCGGTGAAGTGTTACATGTCGACGGTGGTGCGCATGCGGGAAAATGGTGATTGAGCAGTCCTGAGCGTTCAAAGGAGCGCTCAGGATCGCATAAAAAAGAGGAGGCGAATCATGCCCTACGTCCTGATGCAGGTGACACGCGAAGGGGTCAGCCTGGAGCAGAAAGAGGCCCTGATCAAAGGAGTCACTGACCTACTGGCTCAAGTGTTAAACAAGAAGCCCGCCCAGACCTTCGTCGTCATCGAGGAGGTCGATCCGGATAATTGGGGTATCGCGGGTATGACGGTTTCGAAATACCGTCGTCACGAGCAGGCTGTGACCAAGCGTGCCCTTGGATGAATACCGAACCAAGCCGTTCGACACGAAGCGTCAGCTGCTATATGTTATGGGACTCACCAGTCGTCCATGTAATAATACCGACCGTTTCAGCAGGCTACTGAAAAACTCGGTTTATACCAACAAGGTGGCTTAAAGTATTAACGGCAGAATACCTTCAGGATGCTCAAAGGCTGTCCAGCAAGGCCGCAGCGAGGCGCACGGCGCGATGAAGAAAGAGCGCCACGTTTGTGCGCGCCGGCGAGACGGTGAGCCGGCGATGTCTTAGAGGCGAGGCGTAGTCATTTCACCCACCCTGCCCCGAGCTGCTCCGGCAGCTCTTGCCCGGTGGTATGTTGAGACCTCTGAGCAATGCGAGAACGCTGCTGGTAGACTTTTTCAGCATTCTGCTAGAGTGAGAACCTGATGGCAAAGGTACAACCGGCTGACTCTCGAATCACCATCACGGATACATCGCAGGGGCTACGCATCGTCATGCCGTGCAGACGCAGTTGGCTGGTGATTTGCTTTTTGGGGTTTTGGATCTGCGGTTGGGCAATGGCTGAAGTCATGATCCCCATGCAGCTTTTTCAAGGCAACGCCCCACCGGAGGGCGAGTCATTCATGCTTGTATGGTTTGGCGTCTGGACGGTCGGTGGTCTGCTAGCCATTTACGCATGGCTCTGGCAGGTGATGGGGAAGGAAATGGTCACCGTACATGGACAGACATTCAGAACGCGACGCGACATTGGAGGTTTCGGGTTTGATAAGGAGTACGATCTCCTCCAGATGCGAGATCTTCGGGTCGGACAAGTCGGGTTCAATCCATTGGAGTTTTCGTCCAGCCTCCAATTGTGGGGAGTCGGCGGTGGGGTGATCGCCTTTGACTATGGGGCGAGAACCTATCGATTTGGCGCCGGCCTTGATGAAGCAGAGGCCAAGCAAGCCGTGACGGCCATCAAACAGCGCTACCGCATTCAGGACAGCACGACGACCTAGTTGTCCAGGTCTAGCCCCTTCGCACCGAAACGGAGTTTCCTTTGCTCTGGCTCTGCTAGGCTACTTTAAGGATTACTTTTCGGAGAGACTGCGGAACAGTAATAGGCAGGAAGAGACTCTTGGGATAGAGATAATCTTCACCGGATTCGTCGATCACTCGCAGGAGACCATGCTTGAGAGCTGTGGGATCAGGAAGACCTAGGTAGATTTTTCGCCTCTCGAGTGAGGCCGAGTAACCCTTGTTGTCCACACAGATAAGCAATTTGTCCGTGGCGCGTTTTGGTTTTTGCATCGTCATGACCTCAAAGCAGTCGTTTGATCTTGTATTCCTTTCGACCTATCCCAGTGGCTTCATACCAGTGAAGCTCAGCGAGGTAAACTGACCCATCCGTGAGCCGAACCTTCCCGACCCCTTTTCGCTTGCGCCATCGGCCCTTGCCATAGAATTTGCGAAGTCTGGCGACCTCACGAATCCGAGACCCAACCGCGAACGTCTCAATTTTCGTGATCGCGCCAAGGAGCTCAAATTGCACGGAGGCATGGTCCCAAAGTTACACTACATCCGTCAATGGGAAAGATGGGAGCTAAGCCAAAACTGCCGCGCGCCGGGAAACAGCGGTCTTAGCCGC
>JBKKBQ010000271.1:0-4434 GCA_046714015.1 Nitrospira sp. | reverse complement strand
TCGTCTATGACACCTCCGGTCCCTACACCGATCCCTGTGAGGCAGTCGATGTCCGGAAAGGCCTCACCCCAATGAGACGATCCTGGGTGCTCAGCCGACAGGATGTTGAAGAACTTCCTGAAGTGAGCTCGACCTACGGCCGCATCCGGGCGACCGATCCAAAGCTGGCCGAACTTCGCTTTCAACATATCCGTAGGCCCTTGCGCGCGAAACACGGGAAGAACGTTACACAGCTCCACTACGCCCGCAAAGGCATCATCACACCGGAGATGGAGTTTATCGCCATCCGCGAGAACCAATCGCGCCACACGGAATCCGAGGCGGCATCCCAGAACGGACATGGCGGCGGGGTGAAGCAGCATCCTGGGTTTGCCTGGGGCGCCGACATCCCTCGGGTGATCACGCCTGAGTTCGTGCGCGACGAGGTTGCTCGTGGCCGCGCGATCATTCCGTCCAACATCAACCACCCGGAAAGCGAACCGATGATCATCGGCCGGAACTTCCTCGTGAAGATCAATTCCAACATCGGCAATTCCGCCGTCGCCTCCTCCATCGAAGAGGAAGTCGAGAAAATGATCTGGTCGACCCGGTGGGGCGCCGATACCGTGATGGATTTGTCGACCGGGAAAAACATTCACGAAACGCGCGAGTGGATCATCCGCAATTCACCGGTGCCGATCGGAACGGTACCGATCTATCAAGCGCTCGAAAAAGTGAACGGCAAGGCGGAAGATCTCACGTGGGAGATTTTCCGCGACACCCTGATCGAACAGGCGGAACAGGGCGTCGACTACTTCACGATTCACGCCGGCGTACGCCTGGCCTATGTGCCGATGACCGCCAAGCGCATGACCGGGATTGTGTCGCGCGGCGGATCGATCCACGCAAAATGGTGTCTGGCTCACCACCAAGAAAACTTCGCCTACACGCACTTCGAAGAGATCTGTGAAATCATGAAGGCCTACGACGTAGCTTTCAGCCTCGGCGACGGGCTCCGACCGGGATCGATCGCGGATGCGAACGACGACGCGCAGTTTGCCGAGCTCGAGACGTTAGGCGAGCTGACCAAGATCGCGTGGCGGCATGATGTGCAGGTCATGATCGAAGGACCGGGCCATGTGCCCATGCACATGATTCACGCCAACATGGAAAAGCAGCTCGCGGTCTGCCAGGAAGCTCCATTTTATACCCTCGGCCCACTGACGACCGACATTGCCCCCGGCTATGACCACATTACATCGGGCATCGGCGCCGCCATGATCGGCTGGTACGGCTGCGCCATGCTGTGCTACGTCACCCCCAAGGAACATTTGGGCTTGCCTGCCCGCGAGGACGTCAAGACCGGCGTCATTACCTATAAAATCGCCGCACACGCGGCCGATCTCGCCAAAGGTCATCCCGGCGCCCAAGCGCGTGACAACGCTCTGTCGAAAGCCCGATTCGAGTTCCGCTGGGAAGACCAATTCAATCTGTCACTCGATCCGGAGACTGCGCAGCAATTTCATGATGAAACGCTTCCGGACAACGCCGCGAAGGTCTCCCATTTCTGCTCGATGTGCGGACCGCACTTCTGCTCCATGAAAATCACGCAAGACGTGAGAGAGTACGCTGCGCAGCTACACGTCGATGAGCAACAGGCAATTCAGATCGGCATGAAAGAGAAAGCCGAAGAGTTTAAGAAAAGCGGTTCTGAAATCTATAGATAGAAGGAGCTTTCAGCAAACAGCGCTCAGCAGTCAGCTCGAAATCAGAAGCTGAATGCCGATAGCTGATAGCTGACAGCGAGATGGAGTCATGTATGCCGAAGCCCAAACCCGCCCCCTTACGTGAACGAGACATCACCCGGCAGATTGCCCGGGAATACTATAAAGAGTTTGATCAACTGATCGAGAGCGACGTGATCATCGTCGGTGCGGGGCCATCCGGGCTTATCTGCGCGCACGACTTGGCTGCGATGGGATTTCGCACCGTCCTCATCGAGCAAAGCCTGGCTCTCGGTGGTGGATTTTGGTCCGGCGGGTACCTGATGAATAAGGCCACGATTTGCGAGCCGGCGAATGAGATCCTCGAAGAAATCGGTGTGCCCTGCAAGAAGATCAAAGAGTGCGAGGGGATGTACATGGTCGACCCTCCCCATGCCACCGGTGCTCTGATCGCGGCCGCGTACAAAGGCGGCGCCAAGATCATGAACCTGACGCGAGTGGTGGACTTGATCCTCCGCAACGATGGCTTGTTGGAAGGAGTCGTGGTCAACAACACGACAGCCGAAATGGCTGGCCATGATTTCATCCACGTCGATCCCATCGCCCTTGAGAGTAAGATTGTAGTTGATGCCACCGGCCACGATGCTGTGCTGGTCGAACTTCTTCACAAGCGGAACCTGTATAATAAGGTTCCGGGAAACGGTGCCATGTGGGTCGCCCGATCTGAAGAAGAAGTGCTGGATCGTACCGGAGAAGTCTATCCCAATTGCTTCGTCATCGGATTGGCTGTCGCCGCCGTGTATGGGACCCCAAGAATGGGCCCTGCCTTCGGCTCAATGCTGCTGTCCGGACGATATGGCGCCGAATTGATTAGGAAGAAGTTGAAACAAGAGTGAGGAAATGGTTGATGGATGATGGGTTACGGTGAATGTCAAAGACCCAGTGCTCATTCACCATCAACCATCGACCATTCAGTAATTCACATGGACGTGCAAGATTTTCTACTGCAAGGCGAAGGGCGCGAGGAAGACAAGCGCCAGGCGTGGGATCTTTTTCAGCAGGCCTATGAGCAACAGATGAAGCGTGAGCTGGAAGAAGCCGTCAACCTGTACAAGAAATCGCTGGCTACCCATCCCACTGCCGAGGCCCACACGTTCTTGGGGTGGACCTATAGCTGGATGGGGCGCATTGACGAGGCAATTGAAGAATGTCACAGGGCCATCGCGCAGGACCCGGACTTCGGCAACCCCTACAACGATATCGGCGCCTACCTGATCGAGAAGGGTGAATTCGACGAGGCCATTCCCTGGTTTCAGAAGGCAATACAGGCAAAACGTTACGAGAGTCCGGCCTATCCGCACCTCAACCTCGGCCGCGTGTACGAGCGAAAAGGAGACTGGACGGAGGCCATCGATTCGTATAAGAAAGCGCTCGCCCTGGACCCCAACTACGCGCTGGCCAGGAAGGCGCTCGGACGGCTGGTCAGTTCGCTGAACTAAGTGGTCTATCTGGTCTGTCTAGTCGTCGGTCTGTCGGGAAGGTCGCTGGAATCAAAAATCGAGAGGCACAAATGAACACAACCGCTCACCAGACAGACAAGACAGACCAAATTGACAAGACAACGATCCTTGTCGCCATTACAGATCTGTTCTTCTACACCAAAGTCCGGGACGCATTGCGCGGACCGGAATACCAGCTTGAAAAAGCGCGCACGCAGCAAGAGATTGTCGACAAAGCCCTGTCGGCGAGCCCAGGCATGATCATCTTCAATATGAACGACCTGATCCTTGATGCCTTTCAGGCGCTGGAAAAGCTGAAAGCCGATCCAGGGTTGAAGAACATTCCGACGCTGGCCTTTGCCAATCATGAAGAAGTCGATACCTGGAACCATGCGAAAGCGCTCGGCGTGACGAAGGTCGTCTCTCGCAATGAATTTTCCGCTCGAACGAGGGAACTGGTGGAAGAGGTCATCAACAACCACGTCCTCAAGTCATAAGGTCCGAACGTCATCAGGTCCGAGGACTTTCGACTTTCAGACATTCACACTTTCACACTGAAGATGAAACAATCCCGGCTTTACGCACAACATGCCCAACTTGGAGCGACGTTTGAGGATGTCACCGGCTGGGAAATACCGGCCCACTATGGCGATGTCGCGGCGGAACATCGCGCCGTCCGCCAGGCAGTGGGGATCGCCGATCTCTCCCATCGCGGCAAGCTCAGGGTTACGGGCGATGATCGCGTGAAGTGGCTGCAAAGCGTCATCAGCAACGACATCCTTTCTCTCCAACCAGGACAAGGCCGCTATTCCGGATTTTTGACCCACAAAGGCAAGATGCTCACGTACTTCCGCCTGTACATGCAGACCGAAGCGGTCATGCTGGAAGATGTCGGTGAGATCGGGGACACCACGTTCCAGGCCCTACGAAAATTCCTGCTCTACGGGACCAAGGCCAAGATGGAAAACTGTGCCGAGAGTTGGGGGCTGCTGTTGATCAGCGGACCGAAGGCCGCACATGTGGTGCAATCCGCGTTCGGCGTGGATGTCACGGACTTGAAGCCGGTCAATTTTGTCACGGCACAGATCGGTGGACATCATGCGCTGGTGTTATGCACCGAAGAAACGGGAGAAGTGGATATCGAGGTATTGCTTCCTACGGATAGTCTCCTGACCGCATGGACCAGTGTCATGCAAGCCGGAGAGAAGTTCGGCATCAGAGCGATCGGGAAC
>JBKKBQ010000270.1:0-4492 GCA_046714015.1 Nitrospira sp. | reverse complement strand
CGATGCCCCCAGAGCGAGAGCAGGCCGTCTGGGAGAGTGCCGGCATCACCCCGCTTCCCTATGCGCACGCGATGTTCGACGTGCAGACCGATCAGCTATTACGTGAAAAAGGCATGAGTCGGATCGCAGCCGATCCTCTCGGCTATGTCGGTTTGACCATCACCAGGGTATGGGATTTCTGGATCGGCAATTCGTTCTATCTGGTCAATGAGGAGGGGGACTGGTGCATGGGTTGCAGAAGGATGCGGCAGAAAGAGGATGGGCCGTGGCGATCTACAGCCTGGTCAAACGATTGCTCTTGGTGCCGGGCTTCTTGGTTGCCGCCATGTGCAGCGCCTGGGTTCATCGAAAACGCTGGCGGGACCTTCTGCCGCTCTATCTCTTTCCCGTCGGACTCACGGCTGGCTATGTGCCATTCGCCGTGGAAGCTGGTCGTTATGCCTTGCCCGTATTACCATGCTTCATGTTGCTGTCGGTGGCCCTGGTACCTCACTGGCAGGCCATTCGGTCGTTCTTCGTGCATAGACAAACCTCTCCACAGGCCACGAGTGTGTGATGGCATACGAACTGACCAGACATCGCTTTTTTGAGCTATTGAGAACGTATCAGCCGTCTTCCTACGAGGCGTTTGAACAAGGTGACACGCGCTTTAAAATTCCCATGCATCATGCGATGAAATGTCGAGACCGATTGCATGTAGCCTTGAGGAGCGGTATACGCAGACTGCGCTCGGAGAAGCAGACCATCGTCGACCTCGGACCGTTTCCTGGAAGTCTGTTACGACTGCTGCGCAGCCTGGAGTATACGAAGTCGGCACAATTGTTCGGGGCCGGGTTAATGGCCTCTGAAGATTTCGTGCGTGGGATGCGACGAGATGTGCAAGCAGACATTTTGACGGTCAATCTGGATCCGGCAGGCGGGCACTTTCAGAGTAAAGGCTATCCCGAAAAAGTACCGCTTCCGGATGACTCGGTCCAGTTGGTATTTGCGTTGGAAATCATTGAACATCTGACGTCGCCATTCCATTTACTCTCAGAAGCCTATCGCATATTGGGATCGGGAGGCCATGTGGTGCTCACGACTCCCAACGTGACAAGGATCGGGAACGTCTTCAAGCTTCTGATCGGTCGGACGCCGAATGACCGGCTTGCTCCCCCGGGATACAACAATCCGGATGATGAATGGAGACCCCATGCCCGCGAGTATGCGATGCATGAGCTGTCCGAGATGCTCCTCCAAACCGGGTTCGACATCGCCGAGTCCCGGTTCTTTCTCGGCGAGGATACACAACAATGCCGGCAGTCTGTGAGCCAGCACGGCATCGACTGGGCCAAATGGCCGTTCTATCTCGTACCGCACCTACGCGGCAGTCTTCTGATTGTTGGAAGGAAATCATGAAGCCGGTCGTTTTAGCAGAACTCGCTGGTTCAGCGGGCTACGGCGGTGGAGAACGATATTTGGAATTATTGCTCGACCGGCTCGATCATAGTCGATTTGCTCCGCTCTTGATTTGCCCTGAGCCAGGTCCGTTCGTCGAAAAGATGACGGCAAAAGGGATTCCGACCACCGTGGTGCATCTGGCGCCGCTCTTCAACCCGCTCGCGCTCATACGATTAGCATATGTACTCAGGCGAGAGGAGGTCACGATTCTTCAGACTCATGGGGCCCGGGCAAACGTCTACGGGCGCCTTGCAGCCTGGTTGGCCGGAGTTCCCTGCGTGGTGTCGACGGTCCACAACTCAATACGGGATTATCAACTCGGTCCCATCAAACGATGGATCTATGAGGCCATGCTACGCGTCACGCTGTCGCTGACCGATCGCATTATTTGCGTGTCGGATGCGCTTAAACGGGATGTCCTGGCCGACTGTCCAAACGCCGCGCCTCTGACGATTACGGTATGGAATGGGATTGATCCGGTATCATTCCCCCGTTCCGGAAATCGAGACAGGGTGAGGAGGGAGTGGTGTGTGGGGCACGGGCCCGCGCTCCTCACGATCGCAAGACTGGCCTAAGAAAAAGGACACCAGTTCTTGATCGAAGCGCTGCCCGGACTTCTTGCAGAGTGGCCGTCACTCATCTGCTTGTTCGTCGGAGAGGGGGAATGTCGAGAAACACTCCGCGATCTAGCCAGAAAGAAAGACGTCGAACAGTCCTGTCGCTTTGTCGGAGCAAAGGACGATGTGATCGATTGGTATGCAGCAGCGGATGTCATGGTCTTGCCCTCTCTTTCGGAAGGCTTCCCATTTGCTGTTCTCGAAGCACTCGCCATGTCTTGCCCCGTCGTCGCCACCTGCGTCAATGGCGTGCCGGAGATCATCGAGGAAGGGAAGACGGGTGTGCTGGTACCACCACGGAATGCCCAGGCATTGGAAGCGGCTATTCGGAACGTGCTTCGTGATCCGGCGTGGGCCGCTCGTATGGCACAGGCGGGGAAGAAAGAAGTCTTCGCAAGGTTTACGGTAAGGAAGATGGTGCATGACACTGTCAGGGTATTTGAAGAAGCGATGCCGGCTTTGCGTTGTTCACCCAACGTCGATCAGGGGCAAGTACAGAAAGAAGCGGCATGACCACCGAAATCGCCAACCAAGAAGCCGGTATCGGGTGCCCCTGTGGAACTGTTGAACCGGTCGCTGAGCTGTTTGTTACCTCCACGCGCCGATATGTTCGCTGCCCTGCGTGCGACCTCGTGTTTCTGCATCCTCGCCCGACCCGCGAATCAGTGGAAGGCTATTTTCGTGAAACCTACGACGGAGACTACGGGGCGGTTGAGGCGTCCGATGACCGGCAGCCAGTGTATCAGAGTGTGTTGAAACACTTGGCCTTGCATCGGTCACCACCAGGGGCCGTGCTCGATATCGGATGCGGAGATGGAGCATTCTTACTCCTCTGTCGACAGGCAGGGTGGAACTGTTCGGGGATTGAGTTGTCGAAACAGGCTGCTATGCGGGCGGCTCAGAAGGGAATCACGGTCTTGTCGCCCCATGCGCTTGAGAGGGGGGAATGGGCACAACACTTTGACGTCGTGACCTTGATTAACGTGCTCGAAACCGTCGCCGATCCGGTGATGATGCTGGGACAAGTGGCTGCCCTCCTTACGCCTGGTGGGTTTGTCATTGTACGGGCCACAAACGGACTGTTTCATATGCCGATGCGGACGCCCGCGCGCTGGATCGGGTCGCAATATGATCAAGCGTTTCACTGGTATCTGTATACGACCAAGGCCTTGAAGTCCCTCATGGAAAGTGTCGGTCTCAGGATCGTCAGTGTGCGCAATTCCAGACCGAGTCGAGGGCCTCTTTCGCCCGTGCACCCCTGGTTCAGCCGATTGAAATGGACCGCCAGTCGCACCCTGTTGTGGCCGTTCTCTCAGACCCTGTATCACGCCACGAGTGGCCGCATTGTCTGCGCACCGTCGTTTGAAATCATCGCTCAGCGACCGGGGAGTGAACGATGAGTCCACACCGCACACTCCGGCGGTCTTGGAAACAGACGCTGTGGGAGTGGGGGACGGTTCTGTTTCTTTGTCTCTTAGCCGGCGTGGCGGCTGTTGGTGTGCGAGTGCTCATTGAATCAGTCGGAGAGGCGCAGTTCGAGAGGTATGAGCCGGTGGACGTTCCCCCTCAGTCGGTTTCGCCGCGTCATGAACGGGAACGGGAAGAATACGAACGACGGGATCGGGCTGTACTGGAGAAGGAGAAGTAGAGTATGTGCGGGATTTGCGGGGTTATCGGACAAGATGACGGCGCAGCGCTCCAGCCGATGTTGCGGCGTCTGATCCATCGCGGTCCTGACGAAGAGGGCATCTATCGTCAGCCTGGAGTCTCGCTTGGCGCAAGAAGACTTCGGGTCATTGATCCGGACGGGGGACAGCAACCAGTCCGCAATGAGAGAGGTACCGTGTGGGCTGTCATGAACGGAGAGATTTATAACTATCGAGAACTGCGGGAAGAGCTGTTGAGCAAGGGGCATCGGCTCGCGACTCGCTGTGATACCGAGGTCTTGGTCCACCTGTATGAGGACGAAGGATTCGCGGCCTTTCGTCGATTACGAGGCATGTTCGCGGTGGCCCTGTGGGATCATGACCGTCGTGCTGCGTGGCTGGTTCGCGATCGCCTGGGTATCAAACCGCTGTACTACGCGATCCGTCAGGGCGAAGCCGGTAGGGGGACCACCGTCGTCTTTTACTCGGAGATTCCTTCTCTGCTCGAAGCCTTGCCGGATTGGCGGCTTCGGCCCGAAGGGGTCGCAGAGTACCTGATGCAATTGTATGTTCCAGGACCGGCTACGATGATCGACGGCGTGCACCAATTGCGTCCTGGCGAAGCGATGAACATATCGGACGGACGAGCGGAGTTGTTGAGGTACTACCGTCCTGAAGAAACGCTCCACAGGCATAACCAATGGACCATCAAAGAGGCCGGGAGAGAGGTGTTGCATACGTTTGAAGAGACTGTGACAGCCCATCTGGTCAGCGATGTCCCATTGGGAT
>JBKKBQ010000269.1:0-3559 GCA_046714015.1 Nitrospira sp. | reverse complement strand
ATACAAGAGGAGGGCGCGGTCGATGGTAATCTGGTTGGGCGTTCTCACGGTCTCATCACCATGCCGGTGAAGGCTTCACTATAGACAGCCGGGAAAGCAACCGTCAAAGGGTGACCGGACTTGCATTTGGTTCGCAGGAACGCTCTTGACCGGCTGCGCGATTTCGTCTTTAATTCCAGGTCCAGGAGGTCGGTCTGATCATGATGTCAAAACATGCCAAGGAAATGGGGGTCCTGAAGGAGCACCTCGGGAAGCATCAGCTGAAGTTCACGCGCCAGCGTGAATTGATCCTCGACGCATTTCTCAAGCAAGAGCACATCACGGCTGAAGCAATGTACCACCAGCTGGCTCGCAAAGATCCGCACCTGGGATTGGCGACCATTTACCGCACGCTGAACCTCTTCTGCGAAGCAGGTCTGGCTCAAGCCCGGCACTTCGGCACTCAAACGCAGTACGACAACGTCTCGCACAAAGGCCACCACGATCACCTCATTTGCACCGGCTGCGGAAAGATTGTGGAGTTCGAGAACTGCGACATCGAGCGTCTTCAGGAAGAGGTGGCCACCCGAAACGGCTTTATCATCCAAACCCACCGCCTCGAGCTTTACGGACTCTGCTCCCGCTGCCGTCATTGACCTCTGCGAACTTTTCTGGTATTCTTTTTGAGACGGTTTATCAATTTCAAATCCCCCCATCACCTAGACAGAAGGACGGACCATGTACATGTTCCCTCGATGCTCCGCTCGTACCGCAGCGAGTGCTTTTCAGCTCAAGTTCATGAGTGTTTCGGTCGCCGCCTTCCTGACGTTCTTCTGCCTGACGTGCTTCTGGTTGGCCTTGCCGACCATTGCTTCAGCTGCCGACAAATTGACCGTCTATTCCGGCCGAGCCGAACGACTGATCAAGCCGGTCCTGGATGCCTTCTCGGCAAAGACCGGTATTCAAATCGAGTTGCTTTCATCCGGCACCACCGAGTTGGTGAACCGGATGAAAGCCGAAGGAGAACGCAGCCCCGCCGATGTCTTCATTACCAACGACGCCGGCAGCTTGGAAATGGCCCATGCCGCAGGACTCTTTCGCCCGTTGAACATGCGGGAAGTCGAACGGGCTATTCCTCCTCAATTTCGAGCAGCGGACAACAGCTGGATCGGTTTGTCGGGACGGTTTTGGATTGTCGTGTACAACACGACACTGGTGAAGCCAGACCAGGTCAAATCGCTGCTGGATTTGGCGGATCCAATGTGGAAGGACAAGATCGCCATTCCCAACGCCGGCAGCGAATATCTGCAAGCAGGCGTCTCGGTGATCCGCGCAAGCCTCGGCGACGATCGCACCAAGAAGTTTCTCGAGGGAATACGGGACAATGCCGGCACGCAGGTCTACCAAAAAAGTTCGCAGATCGTCGACGCCGTCGCCAAGGGTCAGGTCGCCATGGGGATCGTAAATCACTATTACGTCTATCGGCATCTCGCCACACAACCGGCTGCTTCGGTGGCGGTTGTGATGCCTGATCAACAGGAAGGGGGCATGGGCGCCATCATGAACGTGGCAGGCATCGGCATCCTGAAGCACACTCCCCGCGTGGAGAACGCCAAATTGCTCGTGGAATTTCTGGTGGCACAAGCCGGCCAGAAAATGTTCGCCGACCTCGACAAAGAATACCCACTCCATCCCGAGGTGAAAGCCGACCCGGCGCTTGTCGAACGGAAAAGCTTCCGGGCGGCCTTAGTCCCGTTGACCAAGCTCGCCGAACTCCGAGAGCCTACCCTGCTGCTCATCGAACAAGTCGGGATGCGGTAACGGCTGCGAGCACCCTGTGATTGCCGTACGCCGATCATCTGTCTCTCCCCTCCAACTCGCCACCCTCGCCAGTGCGGCACTGGTCCTCTTGCCGCTCGGCTATGTCACCACCCTTGCCCTGTCGGCCGATCCCGCGATTTGGCATCGTCTCTGGACCACTCGTGTCCCTGAATTGCTGTTGAACACGGTGTCCTTGGCGGGCGCCGTGGCATTGCTCACACTCGTGCTCGGTGTATCGAGCGCCTGGATGGTGACGCGCTTCGAATTCCCTGGCCGTCGGCTGTGGGAAGTCGGTCTTGTACTGCCGCTGGCCATGCCGACGTACGTCTTGGCCTATGTGTACAACTATCTCTTGGGATTCGGTGGTCCGGTCGAGCAGCTCTGGCAGATGATCGCCGGATCCCAAGCCAGGATCATCTCACCTCAAAGTTTCTGGAGCGTCACCTTCGTGATGGCGCTCGACACGTTCCCCTTCGTCTACTTGCTGACACGCAGTGCCCTCTTGAGTTTTAACGTCTCGTTTGAGGAAGTGGCCCGTACCTGTGGCGCGTCACCACTTCGGAGAATGCTGTTCGTCACCCTCCCGTTGCTGCGCCCGTCCATCGTCGCCGGCATCGCTCTTGTCATCCTGTATGTCGTCTCAGACTTCGGCGCCGTCTCTCTGCTGCGCTACCAAACATTGACCTATGCCGTGTTTCAGCAAATGACCGGACGGTCTGACAACCAGGCCGCGAGTATCCTAAGTATCTTGTTGGTCATCTTGGCGCTTTTGTTCTTGTTGACCGAACGATGGTTTCGTCGAAAGAGCCGGTTTTACCAGACCACCGGGCGCTTTCGAGCACCGCAACGAATCCAGTGCGGATGGTGGCACACTGCAACTCTGACGACATGCTTGGCCACCGTGATCGGATTGGCCTTCGGAATCCCTGTCTATCTGCTGATGACCTGGAGCCTGACTCCGGAGGCTCGGGCGATTCTCGACGCCCGCTTCTTCGGCTTCGTCTGGAACAGTGCCCTGCTATCGACCCTGGCCGCCACGGCCGGCGTGGTCGTCGGACTGCCCCTCGCCTACCTCGCCAGTCGAAAACCGACCTGGCTCAATACTGGTTGTTTGCAAGCCGCCTATGCCGGCTACGTCTTGCCGGGACCGGTCGCTGCGCTCGCGGTGTTGGTCCTTTTCTTAAATGTCCTGCCGTTCTTTTATGGTACGGTGATCGTCTTGATCGTCGCCTATGTCCTGCATTTTCTCCCAGCCGGCCTCCAGTCACTCGAACCGTCGATTCAGCAAATCACGCCGAATCTTGAAGAAGTCGCCCGCACCCTGGGTCTTAGCGTTCGGGAGACCTGGCGTCGCGTGACACTGCCGCTCATTCGCAACGGAGTCATCGTGGCGTGGGTCCTGATCTTTTTGCAGACGATGAAGGAGCTTCCGGCGACGTTACTGTTACGACCGGTGGGATTTGACACCTTGGCGATCCGCGTCTGGCTGGAAGCCAGTGAAGAGTATTACCAACTGGCGGCTCCATCCGCCCTATTGATCGTACTCGTCGGCTTACCGGCGCTGGTCTTGTTGCTGTCCCGTGATTGGCGCGCAGCGTAAGCAGCATGCTGAAAAAGTCCGCCAGCGGCGTTCTCGCATCGCTCAGAGGCTCAACGTACCGAAGCGTACGCCTCGCCTCTTCGCTCGCTGCGGCCTTGCCCGTGGGAACAGCGCGTCTTGGCACGCTGGGGTGGGCGGGTGAAAACGAAGGCCTTTTTG
>JBKKBQ010000268.1:0-3552 GCA_046714015.1 Nitrospira sp. | reverse complement strand
GCTGCCCACCGACGGATATGAATGTCGTGCTCGTTGAGCCGCGCAGGAATTGATTCAACTCGTGTAGTTTGCCCCGTTTCCGTTCCCACCCCATCCATACCTGCTCGGCCTCGTTCCAGACTCGCCTGCGGTGAAACAGGACAAAGCGCGATCCGCCACCAGCCGCGGCGCCGTACCGCTTGTTCAGATGTGCGATCCCCCCCGCCGCATTCACCAACAGTTCGGCGTCACCTGGAATGCTTTCGCTCGGGGCATCTCTCCAATCTGAAAGCAGAGCGAAACGCAGGTCATCATCCGCATTCGCCAGATAGTGCACTTCCAATCGCTCAACCAGCTCATCGATGCTCTGCCGGCTCGTCAGCAATGTGGGAACCACCACGATCGTGCGCAACTCTTTAGGAATGCCGTTTCTCAATGCCATCCGAGGCAATGACCGCGGCCCGAGGATGGCCATCACCATACGATTGATAAGTGCCATGGCAAGATCCGAGGCGGGTACGAGCGCAATGAGACCAAGACACACCAGGCCCACGATGGTGACGCCGTTTAAGGCCGCATACCAGAGCGGGATGGCGAGGACCATGGCGGTCCCGACCGTCAGAGACCCAAGATAGCCCGGTGCGGACACCTGGACATACCAGCGCAGCAGCTGTCGCTTCCAGGACACCCGATAGCCAAGTTCATTTTCAAATGCCCGGCGACCCTGAGAGATAAGGTAATAGCCGGGATCCGTGTGCCGCTCCCGCTCCGGCTGCTCACTCGCATGCGGCTCAACCCCAGCCAACCTAGCACGGTCCATGACCCGTGCAGTCACGTCGATTTCTGACAACCCAGTGCCGCGAGAGAGATCCTCGATCGCATGGCGGTACGTGTCCCGGGTGACAAAGTCCATCTCGGCGTAGCGGGAGTCGCCTTGCAGAATCTTATCGACTGGACTGACTGCCTCGAAAAATTCCGCCCAATTGAATTCAGACGTCAACCGCATACTCGTAATGATGTTGCGGACCGTGACGCTCATGGCCGCCTGTTGCTGATGCTCGGCATGCACCATGTCGTCGGCAGTCGTGCCCTGCCCCGCCAACCGCTCGTCAAGCCATCGCAGTACGGGACGCACCTTGGGGTCCAGGTCACGGAGCCGCTGAACCAGCTGCACGGCAAACGCCGTGGCCAACGGGCTGTGCTCAAATCGGCACAAGGCCTTGGCCGGTGACTCCAGAGCCAACGCCCCGCTCCCCAAAAGGCTGTCCGCCAGTTCATCGGCCTCCAATCGGGCCTCCCGGCTATGGACAATCCGCTCGGCCAACCTTCGAAGATTCTCCACCAGCACGACACGCAACGAAATTGCCACAGCCCATAATTCACCGATCGTCAGCGGTTGTACGCGTTGATACGCCGACACAAAGCGACGGAGCATGTCGGGATCGAAACGACTGTCGGTGTGGGCCACGAATGCCCAGGCCACTCCATAGACCCGTGGGTAATTCTGCAAGTGGCCCGCCCCAAGTTTGGGCAATTGTCGGTAATACCCAGGAGGCAAATCGTCAATGATCTCGCGAAGCTGTTCGTCGACGATATGGAAATTATCGACGAACCACTCAGCCGCCGGAGTAATCGTTTGCTCATCGCAGATCGTACGAGCGATAGCCCGATATGACGCCACCAAGACCCGTCCATTCTCAAGGACTCGTGGCGTAAGTAACCGGCCCACGCGTGCATCATCGGTGACGACCTGTGCCACCGCAAGACTTGCCGCATGCTGTTCGAGCCGCTCGACCCCAAAAAGCTCGGCGCGAATCGGCTCTTCCAACTTAGTATTCTTGACAACAGGTTGAAAAATCATATTTATGGGCTCTCCGACCAACGACCAAGTCGTCAGGCTGAATCAGCCACAGAAGCACATTAGCATAGCAAGCTTGAGACCATAGCATAACAAGCTTGAGACCATCGACTGCGGCCACGGGTGGGCAGCTAATCAGTTATTCATGGTCATCGATTCAGATCCGGATTGTGAGTGTGAATTTTGCAATACGGGCTTGACGCCTTTTCAGGAGGAATCCACTCGCTGCCTTTGATAGCAGAACTAGGGAACGGTGGTCGTTTCAAACGCTTTGACGACGAGGGTTTTTTCCTTCATCTTGTTCACCAAACCTGCGTAGGAATGGTCGCGGAGGATGCTGGCGAACTGCGCATGGTAATTGCCTACGATCCCCGCGCCATCGATGATCACATCGTACACAATCCAATGCCCGACCTTGTCGGCTAAGCGAAAATCGAGGAGGGTATCAACCATAAGGCCCAACAACTTCGCTTTCACCTCGGCAAAGTTCTCTTCCCGCTGTTCAGATAGGTACAGCACTTGCTCGTCGTAGTTGTCAATTCGACAGGCAAACGTGTCCCGGAGTAACTGAACAAAGAGGGCAACAAATTCCTGCCGCTGGGTGTTAGTCAGTTCTATCCAGGGCCAGCCCTGGGCGCGTTTGGCCATGTCTTCATAGCTCACACGCTGCCTGATGACCTGCTCAATCTTCTGACGTCGTTCCACTGAGCGGCCCGGCTGGTTCAGCTCTTCACTGTTGAGAATATGGATCACTTCATCGATGGTGCTTTTCACTGATTCTCTGGCGGTCTGCTCAGCTGAAACCACGGGAGTCCCAATCAACAGCACAACTATGCTAGCCATCACCCCCCCCAGATCAGGCCGAGACCCGGTTCGGAACTAATGAATCTCTTACTAGTGGGACTGTTGGATATCTGGTTCATGGGTCCCCTCCCCACAGTAATAGAGGACGCTGTCACTCATGTGCTCTTGTCATGTGACTCAAAACTTTGGCTTCATGTCTTTCAATGAATCGCCACCTTTTTTCAGTAGATCCCCTCCTGGCGTGCCCCCACCTTGTGGAGACAGACTGCTCAGTTGATCTTTGACCTGTTTGACCGTTCCCATATTCTTTTGAAGATCGTCGACATTCTTCTGCATGTCCACCAACGCACTGCCGAGCTGGCTCACCGACGTCGAAAGCCCCAATATCCCTTGGGCAGAAGCGTAATGCAGTGACAGGCCTCCCAGCCCAAATCCCGTGAAGAATGCCGTCACGATTATGATGGATGTCCGAGATCTGCTCTTCATACTTCCCTCCTTTGCGCTTCCTTGATAACTACCTGTGCTCTGACCACTGCCTGATTCATTACTTCCTGCGTTGTCGTTGGTTACATTATTTCAGCCTCATTAGAATGTGATCCTTGATTTTGTCGTAGGTCATTTGCGGAATAACTTTCTTCGTCACTTGCTCATTCGTACGTTGACAGGGTCGCCCCTCCATGATCCTCTTGGCATAGGTGTCTCCGATTCCAACCAGAGTCTTGAGCTGGTCGAATGCCCCTGAATTAATGTCGATCATGTCCTATACTCCATCCTTGGAACGGGCCTTATGCCCAATCCCGAGGCCGAGCGCAGGGCTACTCACAGCCGGGGACCTGCGCAAGCACGAACGCTCACGCCTACTACGGCTTTACAGTTGCCGACCGTTCTGTCCGGCCCATGAGGGTCAGAAG
>JBKKBQ010000267.1:0-6951 GCA_046714015.1 Nitrospira sp. | reverse complement strand
TCCTCCTCAGCCAACCAATACACCAGCATCGGGTCCCGGATGAGCGTAAAGGCCAAGGCGTCGCTGCTACCGAAGATCACACAGAGGAGATCGAGCATGCGCGGCCATGTGCGCAAATAGTCGAGCAATGACGTGCGGGACGCGCTCGCCAACATACGCTCCCAGTGGTTCAGCGCCTGATCAGGATCGGCCGTTCGTGAAATGGATTCCATCAACATCGGCAGGATGTCGGCCAGCCGCAGGCGTTGGATCGGGTCACCTGCCATCGCATCGAGGTTGCGGTCCGCTTGATCGAGATCACGCAAGCCATAGGCAGACAAAATGGCTCGCACTTCCTCGACGTTCCGCTTGGCAGCGAGCAGAATGGGGCTGGGATCCGGTTTGGATGCGCCGTTCTGAGCCGGAAGCTGGGGCCGCGAGCATACAGGCGGTCCGGGTACAGATGGACGATTCATTGCGCGGCATTATACTGACAGGCTCCTCTACGCACAATGAAACCGTTCGGGTATACTGAAGTCCATGCCGATCGCCTCGTCCGACCGCACATCGCTTCTCAATTCGGTGCGTCCGCTCTGTCCTGACATTTCATCCGATGTGCTTCAGGATTTTTTCGCCCGCATGGATCAGGAGTACTTTCGGCGGTTCCAACCTCCGACGATTGTCGAACATGTGCGATTGACGGCGCAACTTACCCCGGAGCATCCCTGCGAAATTGCCTTTGCCGAACGGCAAGACAAGCGGTTTGAGGTCACAATCGTGGCCTACGATTACTTCTCTGAATTCGCAACGATTTGCGGGCTACTCTCGGCGTTCGGCCTGAACATCGAGGAAGGGCATATCTATACCTTTGCTGAAAACACCGCACCGCAGTCCTCCCGCACTAGTTGGACAGGATACGGACCGCGCGTCCGGGCAACGGCCAGTCCGGGCTTGAGCAGGAAAAAGATCGTCGACGTGTTCCGTGTGCTGCCCATACCAGGGGCCGAATTGGGCTCTGAGCAACAGACTCAACTGGCACAGGCGCTCCACTCGGTGATCACACTGCTGGACAAAGCACAATTTGCGGAGGCCCGCTTAGCGGTGAATCGGCGGTTGGTCGAACAACTCGGCAAGCGCCGTGCATCCTTTGGTGGGCTGCTCCATCCGGTGCAGATTACGTTCGACAACAGCCAATCCCCTACCGACACGGTCATGGATATCCGGTCGGACGATACGCCGGCCTTTTTGTATGCCTTCGCCAACGCCCTTGCCATGCGCAATGTCTACATTTCCAAAGCGCAATTCGATGTCGAGGAGGGGAAGATTCACGATCGCTTCTATGTCCGCAACCGCCACGGTCAGAAGCTCACCGATGCGACCGATCAGCAGCAGTTGCGCCTGACGGCCGTCCTCATCAAGCAGTTCACCCATGCCCTCACCTGGGCTCCTGACCCGACCAAAGCCCTGGAAGCCTTTGACCAGTTCCTTGACCTGACGGTGCAACAGACGAAAGGGAAAGCCCAGCAAGCAGCCTTGGCCTTTCTCAGCGACAAGAAGACCTTTCCCATACTCGCGCGCCTGCTCGGAGCCAGCGATTTTCTCTGGGAAGACTTTCTGCGTCGCCAACACAGCAACCTCCTGCCGCTCCTGCAAGACTACCGGGACGCGCCCCTCATTGCGTCACGCGCGACGCTTCGCAAGGAACTGGATCGCCTGGTGAACCGGGCCACAACCGACGAGGCCCGGAAAGCGGCGCTGAACAGCTTCAAAGATCGCGAGCTGTTCCGTATCGACATGAAACATATCGTCGAGCCGGGCACAGCCCTGCCGGATTTCTCCGCCGCCTTGACTCAACTGGCTGAAATCATCGTCGATCGGAGCTTGAAGGACTGCCAGGCCAAGCTGAACAAGCTCTATGGACCACCGCGATTGGCAAACAAGAAACCCTGCCCCTTCACCGTGCTCGGCTTAGGCAAATTCGGGGGCAAGGAATTGGGCTATGCCTCCGACATTGAAGTGATGTTCGTCTATGGCGACGCAGGCCGGACCGGCGGCAAGCAACCGATCGAGAACAGCGAATACTTTGAGCGGCTCGGCGCGGAACTTCTCCAGTGGATCGAGGCCAAGCAAGAGGGCATCTTTCATCTGGACGTACGCCTCCGACCCCACGGCGGGAAAGGTTCGCTGACGAATCCGCTCGACGAAATCACGAACTATTACAGCGATAACGGCCTCGCCGCGCCGTTCGAACGCCAGTCGTTGATCAAACTGCGGCACGTCGCCGGCGACGCCGCTCTGGGCAAGCGCGTCGAAGCCCATCGCGATAGCTATGTCTACAGTGGCAACCCGTGGACCCTTCGCACGGCGCTCGACTTGCGTCGACAGCAGCTCAAGCAGCTCGTGGCGCGGGGTACGGTGAACCTCAAACATAGCCCAGGAGGTATCGTCGATATCGAGTACGCCGTCCAGTACCTTCAGATCATGCATGGCCATCGATTCCCTGCCTTGCGCACCCCCAACACGATGCAAGCGCTGGCTGCCCTCGTCGATTGTGGCATCGTCACGAGGCAAGACGGCGAAACGCTCCGCAAGGCCTACCTCTTCATCCGCATGCTCATCGACGGCCTCCGCATGGTCCGCGGCAACGCCAAAGACCGCGTCCTCCCCCCCGTCGATTCCGACGAATTCATTTTCCTCGCCCGCCGAGTTGGTTACACCACGGATGACTGGCAAGCGGGGGCCAGACATTTGGAAACGGATGTACAGGAGCACATGGCAAAGGTGAAGGAGTTTTTCACGAGGACGTTCGGCAAGCTGTAACGGTGATAGCCTTCTCGTTTATGGATGAGTGTTATGGCCTGTTACATCGGTCTCTCAGGCTATTCATACAAAGCTTGGCAGGGGCATAATCGTTTTTATCCATCAGACATCAAACCAACCGCTTTCCTTCGTTACTACGCCACACGATATCAGACTGTTGAACTCGATGGTGTGTGGTATCGACTCCCGAGCGAGAAAACCGTCCAGACGTGGCTCACAGATACTCCTCCCCACTTCATCTATGCGCCCAAGGCCCACCGAGAAATTACACATATCCGTCGCCTCAGGCCGGAAGGGCTTCCCATAGTGATGGCCATGCTGCAACGGCTCGAGCCGCTTCATACGGCAGGCAAACTTGGCCCGATACTGATTCAACTACCTCCGAATTTGAAACGCGATGACGGACGACTGGAGACGTTTCTTGGATCCCTGCCGACGACCTATCAATGGGCCATGGAATTTCGGCATGAGAGTTGGCAGGTCGATGAAATCGAACGGATCTTGCGCCGGCATTCGGTCGCATGGGCTGCAGTTGAGACGGATGAGCATGAGGCAGAGCACCGAGACACAGCTCGGTTTCATTATGTTCGCCTTCGCAAGAAGGAATATAGCCAGGCAGAACTTCGACGATGGGCTGAACGATTTCAGAATGCGTTTCAACAGGGGCAAGACTGCTTTGTCTATTGCAAGCACGAAGACGAGGGCTCTCCCTGGCTTTGGGCAGACGAACTGAGCCTCCGCCTGAATTCCGAGACTATTTCAAAGTGGCCAAGGGTTCTTTAGCAGGCTGCGGACAAACTCATTCGGCCCCCTATAGCCGTCACGAATATCGAGGGTTGAGACGACGCTGAACAGCCCGCGCAGGAGGCGCAAAAAGGCCGTCCAGCAAGGCCGCAGCGAGCGAAGAGGCGAATCGTACTCTGTGCCGTATGTTGAGCCTCTGAGTGATGCGAGAACGCCGCTGGCGGTCTTTTTCCTCCTCCTGCTAGAGAGTTTCGCGATTGAGTTTGGTTTTCCGGCAAGCCATGCCATAAGCTACTGGATGGCAAGATGGGCATGACAGGCCGATTCCTATTACGTGCTTTTCCGATCTCTCCCGTTGACACACTTCCCCGCGGGCAGTAGCCTATTCCTCACGGTCAATCCATCTCCACCCTCAGACTATAGAAAGGGACCCCGCGATGAAATTTCCATGGAGCATGCTGTGCCTTGGTCTGTGCCTAATCCTCGCAGGCTGCGGTGGCAACAAGGCCGAAATCAAGGAAGACCGACTCACGGTCGGTAAGGTGCAGGGAGAAATCAAGGTCGGCATGTCTGCCGCCCAGGTGGCTGAACTTCTGGGCAGTCCCAATATCGTCACCACGGACGACAAACGACGAGAGGTCTGGATCTATGACAAAGTTTCGACCGATCGCGTGGATACGTCCAGCTCGTCCTATGCGGGCCTCATCATTCTTGGCACTGCCTCCCGGGACAGTTCCAGCTCACAACGCCAGCGGACCCTCACGATCATCATCAAGTATGACGAAGAAAAGAAAGTCCGCGACTTTGCTTACAACGCCACGCAGTTCTAGCGCAAGGGGCGGTTCCGGAGTTCGGCGAACACTTCTGACGGTGGCGTGCCTTGCCGTGTCAAGCCAGCTGGTCGGGTGTGTGGCACACACACAACCGGACGAACTGTTCCAGCTGAAACCTGAGAGCGCAGCCAACCGAGCCATGCAAACCCGCCTCTTCGAGACCAAGGATGAAGCGGAATTATTGTCCGCCTCAGCGGCTGTCCTGCAAGATCTTGGCTTCCAGATCGAAGAAAGCGTGCGCGAGGTGGGATTTCTGCGAGCGACGAAAGAACGGAGCGCTCGGGAGCACGGCCAGGATATCACTCGCTTTTTCGTTTTTCTCATGAGCACCCCACTGGTGTTGGTGCAACAGCCTCCGATCGTCATACCCGTTGACCTACACCAAAAAATTGCCGCCGCGCTGGTCACCAGGCCGGCGACTCTAGATGCCACACGTCAGGAAGTTAGGGTCGTGTTCTATCGAGTCGTGTGGAAAGGAGGGGGTTCATCCGGCCAACAGGGGATTCCACCGGGCGAGCAACGGATGGAAATGCTGCGCGACCCTGTGATGTACCAAACCTTCTTTGCGAAATTGTCAAAAGCTGTTTTCTTGGAACCATTCGCACTCTGAGCGCGAGGTGATGATGAAGCTGGAGAAAGTGGGAGGAATCATCGCAGTTGCCATGTTGGTTCTGATGCAGGGCTGCGTCGCTCCGCAGCCCAGTCCTGACCTGTTGGCGCCGACCGAGGCGCAGATGAAGATCCGAAGTATCCAAACTCGATCATTTGAGATAAAGGATCGCCAAATGGCCATGCGCGGCGTCATTGCGGCGCTGCAGGACTTAGGTTTCATCATCGAGCGGGCCAATGAGCACTTGGGGCTGGTGACGGCTGCCCGTTTCGCCGAACCGAACTTCTACGATGTCGTGGGCGTGACCGTCACAGTGCGATCTGAAGCCGAAGGCCGCATGATGATTCGCGCGAACGCCATCTACAACAACAAGCCCATCGAAGATCCCAAGGTGTACCAGAATTTCTTCGCCACACTGGAACGGTCTCTCTTTGTCACCAAGAATTAATGAACATGGTCTCTCACCAGAGGAACCGTGATGAGCACACCCCGCCTCTTGCAGGGTTGGGGAAGCTGACCCCCTGGCTCTTCGTCGGCCTCGGTCTGCTGTTGCAGGGATGTCCAACGCCCTACGAATTACGGCATGCCAACCAGTGGGACTCGGGCGAGCAAATCTGGCTTTCCGAAGAAAGCCAAGTCAAGATTCGCGCCTCCCAATCGCGTGTGTTCGATACGGTGGATCGGCGTAGGATGCTGGCGACGATCGTTTCCACCATGCAGGACTTGGATTTTAAAGTGGAGGTGCTTGATGAAGAACTGGGAGTCGTCTCCGGAAAGAAATATGTCGAGAACGAACAGATCTATGGCGTCGACCTGAGCTACCTGTTGTATCAACCCGATGCATTACTGGTTCTCAACCGTCATGACCGGACATGGGGCCCGTTCCATCACCGCAGTAATCTCGTCCGCTTCACGGTCACTGTCCGTACGCGCAATGAGACGCAGCTCGTCGTACGGGCCAGTGCGCAGTTCTATCTTCGTGCCGTCGAGGACCCCGTGCCCTACCAACAGTTCTTCCGTGCGCTCGAGCAAGCGGTCTTCTTGGAAGGCCACTCGGTAGAATAGCCCGCGAGAATCCAGCAGAAACCATTCCTCCTCAATTTTGTATCCTTCAGCTTGATAGGGTTCTGACCGTTTCTGATCAGGACAATGTTCTAATGTTCTGAGGGGTTATGCCGCCATGGCAACGGGGTGGATGAGCGCCAATGTCTCAGGATTTGGCGATCTTCCCGGCGAGCAGGGCGCAGAGCACGCTTTTGCGCCAGAACATCGGCACGTCCATGAGTTGAATCGGCATCCCAGAGAAGGTTCATCCGACAGTCGTTGCGGTGACGAGATCGTTGATGGCTTGCATGCCGACGATATTGACGGCGCGAGAGATGGTGTCGATCTGTTTGGGAAAGCCATAGAGCGGGCTGTTGCCGATGCGGAGAAGTCTAGCCGAGATGGCCGGATCAAGCTCGAGGATGTAGGCGAGGTCATCCATGGTTGAATCGGAATCGTCCACCACCTCCCCCACACGAAAGTAAATCTCCGGTAATGGGAAGACAGAGGTGCCAGACTGGACGAGTTCCTGAGCCGATGGCATGGTGGGGGGTCCGTTCGGTTGTGCGTCAATAGGAGACAGGCTCCGCCTTCTCTATCGGTTAAGAACGGGCAAAGCTGTATAGGCAGCGGTCAGCTCAATGACCGCCAGTTGCAGGCCCTTCACCGCAATGTTGGACGAAGGCCCAGAGTGGTTCGAAGGCGGCATGACTACTAAGAATTATATGTCGATCACCGGCGCGTCAAAAGCCACCGCCATGCGTGACCTTCAAGACTTAGCGGACAAAGGAGTGTTCGTTCCCGCTGGAGGCGGTCGGAACACTCATTACAGGATCAGCCCGTAGCAGGATTGTGGTACCCCGACTTCCTCCTTTCCTACTCTTGACCACGATTCTCCATCCATGTACATTTGTCATGTAC
>JBKKBQ010000266.1:0-4590 GCA_046714015.1 Nitrospira sp. | reverse complement strand
CTCCCTACTTTTTAATCTGCTCTGAAAGGAACCGATCGAGCCCGACTTGGTTGATCGTCTTCAGGCGAATTTCAAACCAGTCGACGTGTTCCTCTGAATCTTCGATCACATACTCCAACAGGTGGCGGGTCGTGAAATCGCTGACTTTGGCGCAATGTGCAATCGCCCCTTACGAAGCAATTCAACGTCGTCACGTTCAAAATCCAGATCCACTCGAAACAGAGCCCCTACCTCACGGCACTTCGTTACCGTATCCAGCATCTCAACTTCCGGCGCACCGTTTCGGTACAAGAGATGGTGTCTCAGCCAGGCAGAACGTTGCACTGCTTCTTTCGCCAGATAGCTGTAGTCGTCATGCAGCGCTGTTCGTAACCCCAATTCTTGCACAGAGCTACATGCAGCCGGTGGCCATCATTTCCGCCCGCAGGACCTGATTGAGCAGCTCCAGAACGCCTTCTTTGACTTTCATGATCCTCTTCAGGATTCTTTCTTGATCTGTTCAGCCAGGTAGTTCTCAAGCCCGACTTGTTTGATGGTGTCCATCTGGGTTTCGATCCAATCGATATGCCCGTCTACATCCTTCGCCATATCTTCAAGCATGTGACGGGTCGTAAAATCGGTGACCTTCGTACAGTGCACGATCCCTTCGTTCAACAGCGCCAGCATCTCCTGCTCTGCCTTCAAGTCCAATTTCAATTGTTCAGCTACCGTCTCGCCCACCTGGACCGTGTTCATTCGCTGCACATTGGGCACACCCTCCAGATAGAGAATATGGCCGATGAGTTCATCGGCATCTTTCATCTCATCGATGCTTCGTTCACGTACTTTATGATGGAGCCGGTCGTACCCCCAGTTGTCGCACATTTTAGCATGGACAAAATACTGATTGATGGCGGTCAAATCCGCAGTCAGGATTTTATTGAGGATGTTGATGACCCCTTCTTTGGCTTTCATATCTGACCTCCTTCGGATAAGTCCTTATCCCTTGTCTTATTATCATCACGTCTTACGCGCGTCGTCAAGTTGTAAATGCAAGCATTACGATAACGCCTCTCAATTTCGATGAAATGAATTCTCAGTATTGGATAGTTCCGTCGGCACCACGGCGGCGTGCATCCGATACAAACCGCTGCGCGTGGATCGAGTACTTGAAAGAACAGTCTGCGGGGTGGTACATTTCCACAAATCTAGACCATCCAGGCATTGACAGTGCAGATAAACTCATGATCAAGCAGGGAAGACGTTTCGGCTCGCCCCTTTTCCTATTAGTTCTCACGGCGGTATTCAGCCCAGGCCTCGCCGCCGCGCACGGAAACGTGTCGATGGAAGAGGACATCTGCGTGCGAAGAATCGGCGGGAATATGGTGCATTTCAGCGCCTACCAACCACAAATTGAGCCGAAAGCTCAATACTGCACGGAAATCCCGGATGTGGGTGACACCTTTCTCGTAGTGGACCTGGTCGACCCGAGCCTGCGCAACTTGCCGGTCGGGGTCAAGATCATTCAAGGCGTCAATGAAAATGAGCAAGACGAGGCCAAGACCGTGGCGTACTGGAAGCCGGTTTCTCACCCCGATGGTGTGGTGAGGGGTGAAGCCAAATTGGACAAAGGCCTCTATAAGTTGATCATAACGGCAGAAGGGCTCAGCCCTTCCTCCTATTTACTGCGAGTACAGCAGATCGACTATTCCAAACTCGGGCGCGCGGCGCTCGGACCGTTGGCCCTGCTGCTGGTACTCGGGATTGTTGGGTATGAGCTCTCGAAATCGAGCCGAGTGCGGGGTTGGTTTGCGGCTCGCCGTCGTTCGTGAGCAGCGGGCACTGCGTGCGACTATCTGAGCATTCATTTCACCATTCCAGAGAGGGATCTTTCATGCGGCCTTTCGTATACCTGAAACTAACGGTTGGATGTGCGGTATTTGCGGTATTTACTGTGGGCGCCCTCGTGTCTTCGCAGGTCTATGCTCACGGCGGGCTCTCCATGGCCGAGGACATGTGTAAACTCACGGTCGGCTCCTATACGATGCACTTCAGCGGGTACCAGCCTGAGAACACACAGCAACAGCAGTTCTGTGAAGATATCCCGGCGACTGGCCAGACGATCGTCGTCCTGGATTACATCGAGGCAGAGCTTCGTTCTCTCCCCGCTGACGTTCGTATTATCAAAGACACCGGTTCCGAAGATAATCTTGAGGCCAACACTGTTTTTCACCTTCCGGCCAAAGTGTATCCAAACGGCTCGATTGACTTTGCGTACACATTCGACAAACCGGGTAAATTTGTCGGCATCGTCACCGTGGGCGATAAGAAAGAGCATGTCTCCAAGTTTCCATTTTCGGTGGGGGAACCGAAGTTTTATTCCAAGTTCTTAAATATCTATATGTTTCCGGTGGCTGCAGTACTCATTGTCGTAGCTATTGTGTTTTTCATGAGAGACCGCAAGCCGTCGCAGATCGCGACTTCCTAAAAAAGAGGGTGGAACATGTCTTATTACTTCCTGATTCGCGCTTGGGTCTGTTGCTTGTTCCTGGTAGTCCTCGCTCCTTTCTCAGCGCTGGCCCAACATGGGCATGAATTGACAGCTGATACGTGTGTCCTCCACGTCGGACCCTATAAGATGTATTTCGCCAGTTACCAACCCGACACGTACTACGATCGGAAATTTTGCCAAGAACTGCCAGGAACGGGGAACTCCGTCTTAGTGCTAGATTTCGTTGAACAAGAACTTCGCTTCATGCCTGTAGAAGTGCGTGTCATTCGAGATATCGGCTCGGAGGATAACCTCGAAGCAGTGACCGTCACCTATTTCCCAGCCAAAGTCTACCCGACCGGCTCCATCGACGTGAAATACAACTTTGACAAGCCCGGCAAATTCGTCGGCCTTGTTTCAGTCGGTGAAAAACGGGAACACGTCTCACGCTTTGCCTTTTCGGTGGGAGAGACAAGCGCCGTCTCGCACTTGTCGCATTACATCATGGTCATTGTACCCGTCCTGGTCGGCATCGCGGTGGCCGTGTTTTTCTCCTTTCGGGATCGTCGCAAACCTTCGGGCGTCCCTGTATCATCATAGGCGACGGATACCCGCTGATGCACCGAGTTGGACGGCCAGAGGCGTCACCTTTTCTTGGATGCCATAATCGGGCACATGGAGGACCAATGATCGGCTCACCAGGCAGGCACACGGTCGCGCGTGTCATCTTGATCGTGGCGTTCGCCTTGGGAGTCCCCGCCACCTCGGCCTTCGGGCATTCCATGTTGGTCAAGGCGGAACCACCACGGCGGGCCGTCCTCACCAAGTCGCCGATTCAAGTCCGTTTGTGGTTCAACGAGAAGATTGAGGGAGATTACGCCTCGCTCGTCGTCCTCGATGCCAAGAAACAACCGATCACCGATGTGAAACCCACCCTGGCCCCTGATGACCAGAAATCGATCGTCCTGCCGCTGCCGGAGCTGGCGCCCGGCAAGTATTCCATCAAGTTTCGCGTCCTCTCGGTGGACGGGCATGTCGTCGAGTCGTCGTTCGACTTCACCGTGAAGGGCGAAGCACACAAGAAATGATCGAGGTTGCCGGTGCGTTGTTTCGCTTCCTGCAGCTAGCCTCCTCTATGCTGCTGATCGGTGGTTGTGTTTTTTTGGCAATCGCCGAACAGAAGGGCTTGGCTGCCGGGCATACATGGCCGACTCGCCTGAAGAACACCTTTCCATGGCTGGCCGTCACGCTCTTGCTTGGATTATTCGGTCTCCTCGCCACCACGACGGCGCAAGCGACCGGAGTTCCTGAAAATGCCTGGAATCCGCAAGCCTGGTTAGAGTTCTTACACAAGACCCGCATCGGGTTTATTTGGACCCTACGTGCTGCCAGTGCTCTCGCTCTCCTTGTGATCGTTCTGTATGTTCGGACTTCGCCGATGGGGCAATGGCGCTATGTCATAGGTGCGTCAGCGGCGGCGCTGACCCTGGCCCTCGGTTCCCTCGCGAGCCATTCGGCGGCTGAAGAGCAAGCGGTCTTGGCCACCGTGACCTATGCACTGCATCTTGTCGTAGCCAGCGTTTGGTTCGGCGGCCTCCCGGGCGTAATCCTCGTTGCCTCCACTACCACGATCGGATCCACTGACGACCGCTCCCGTGCCGGGGAAATGTTGAGCCGTTTTTCGGCGTTGGCTCTCCCCACGATGATCGCCGTGATCGTGTCGGGCCTCGTGGTGGCTAATCGTATGATTGATACGAATTATGCCGGACTCGTCGCCACGACCTACGGCTTGCTTCTCATCCTAAAACTCACGTTGCTGGCCATCATTCTTTGCATCGCCTCGCGCGCGTGGTCCGTGTGGGTACCGTCGCTGAGGCAGAGTCAGGACACAGCCGCAGCGGGCGGACGAAAGCTCCGGACTTGGGTGAAGATCGAGTTTGTCCTTGCCATCCTGCTGGTGATCGTCGCCACCTTACTGGCCAACGCCGTACCGGCCAAGCATGACGTCATCGAGAACTGGCCCTATCCGTTCCGCTTTTCAATCGACGCCAATTGGGTCGATCCGCTTGTACGCACGATCGTACTGACCGGCCTCGTATTCCTCATCACAGCCGGAATCA
>JBKKBQ010000265.1:0-33158 GCA_046714015.1 Nitrospira sp. | reverse complement strand
GGTCAGTGAACCATCAACAAGGAGGCAGTACGATGTTTAAGGCATTGCGGAAACAAGGGGGTTTCACCCTCATCGAGTTGATGATCGTCGTGGCGATCATCGGGATCCTGGCGGCCATCGCCATTCCGAACTTCATCGCCTATCAGGCGAAATCGAAGCAGTCTGAGGCGAAGGTCAGTCTGGGCGCAATCTTTACATCTGCCGTCGCCTACCAGGCCGAATCCCAAAATCCACAGAGCTATGCTCCGGTGACGATCACACAGATCGGCTGGCAACCTTCAGGAACTCCGCGATATCGTTTCTTCTATGCTGACACAGTAAACCCTGCGACTGGTGTTTCTGGCGCGATAAACTTCTTCAACGGTAGTTCGAGTGCCACGACGCCCTGTAACGTTACGACTACACCGACCAGTGGTGGTTTTACTGTTGCGGCAAGTTCGACAGGCTTTACTGCTGGTGCCAGTGGCAATATTGATGGCGACGTGGCCTGCGACCACTGGTTCATTAATGACCAGCGGAATCTGCAGAATACGAACAACGACGTGTCCCTGTAATACGTCGCTGTAGTTGTTGCCAGAGAGGTCTGTTGACCCAGGGGAGGGGGGCTATGAAGCCTCTCTCCCTTGTTGCTTTGAGGGAATAAAGTTGAGAAATCCTTGACGCTGATCGATACCCCTCTTACCGTCAAGAGAGCCCACTTTAGGTTGTCAGCTCTCAGTGATCTCGATCCGGGTTTTAAAATTGCTCACGATGAGGGTTCGTGTGTCTGACAGATCTCAATCTATCAATGCCCTCCGAGATGAAATTCCTTTCGCGGGTGCCCCTGGTTCGCGCTTCTGGAAGAGACTGCAGGGTGTGAGAGAGGTTTTAAGAAAATCACTGGCCAGCTTGTTGAACCTAAAGGCTGGTGGTGTCGTGGGTTTTTTGGTTATCTTTTCCCCTTTAATTGACGGCGGAACGACCCAATTGCCTATGTTCATCATCCGCCTGACGCTCCTGGCCAGTCTCGTGGTATGGCTGTTTAGGAGCATGAAGGAGGGGCGGCTAGTGCTGCTGCAAGATTCCCTTGGGCTTTGCATTCTGCTCTTCGCGCTGTGGACGACTCTGTCTCTCGCATGGTCTCCTTACAAGAATCCAAGTGTACAATGGATCTTGACTGTATTTTCCTACACGCTACTGTTCGCTTTCGTGACCCATGGAATTCGGTCTACGGAACTTCTGAAGGTCCAAGTCAGATTGGTTATGGGGGTCGGTGTATTGGAAGCATTGGTAGGGATTGTGCAATTTCTCTGGTTGAATGAAGAAAGAGCGCGAGGAACGTTCTTTAATCCCAATTTTTTTGCCATCTATGAAGGGGCTGTTCTTGCCTTAATGTTGGGGCGATTAATCTTGCCGGGCCAGAATAAGTCCTTGGTGGCGACACGAGGATGGATTGTGGGGAGTGGCATTGTCGTCTTAATAGCCTTTGTGATGGCTCAATCGCGGGGTGCACTGATTGCTCTGTTCGGTGCGCTTTCGATTCTCTGTTTCGCTCGATTTGGCCTCAAGGCCTTGATGGCCGTTATTGTATGTGCAGCCCTGGTGGGCTTGGTTCCCAATCCGCTCATGAATAGACTGATCCACGTCGGGTCGGTGGATCCCTATGCCTATACCAGAGTGGACATTTGGAAGAATGCAGCTGCACGTATAATAGATCAGCCATTTGGGATAGGTGTGGGAATGTACAAACAGGGCTCGTTTGAAGATCGGTTCCCGATCGAAGGGAGTATTATTCGATACTGGAAGCGACCTGAATCGGCACACAATGAGTATCTTCAAATTGGGGTGGAGTTGGGGATTGTAGGACTCATCATTCTGTTAGGTGGTTTAGGAGTATGGTTCCGTGAGGCATCGCAGTTGCTTCGCCAACGTGCTGACTCTGGTGACCAAGGACTTGTGTTTGGCCTGGTTGCTTCTGTGATAGCACTCTTGTTGCATGCTGCAGTTGATTCGACGTTTCATGAGCCAGCGCTTGTCATAATGCTGATCATTCTCGCGGGTCTAGTCCACAACTCATACCTTCTGGCCAGACCAGACCGCACCATATGGAAGACGATCGTATTTCAATACCATCCTATTCGGGTCATGGTGATTGTTCTGGGCTGGCTTCTTATGACATCCGTGTTTGCCCAATCTTGGCTTGCCTGGTATGCCCATGAAGAAGGGAAGAGGGAAGCAAGGCTTGGGAATCCGGAACATGCCATGACATGGTATCTACGCGCGGGAAGTATCGATCCTGGAATAACCGGATATCACGATTCTGCGGCACGCACGGCCTTGGAACTCTTCAAGCGATCCGGGGATTTAGGCTGGCTGCTTCAAGCTTCTGAAGAGGAACTATTTGCATCACGCTTGAACCCGCTTGATGGAAGATTCGCCTATCGATTGGGTACAATTTATTGCCTCATGGCTACTCAGGCATCTGCGGCGCTTGAACGTAAGCCGCTGCTTCAGAAGGCTTCAGAAGAATTCCGCGAAGCTATTCGGCGGGATCCGTACTCTCCATTCAGCTATTTCGAGTTAGCCAAGCTTCTTGCTGACGAAGGAGAGGTGAACGATGCTATCGCCCTGCTCAAGACCGCGACATCTCACGAGCCGAACTTTCTTCCCGGTCGAGTTTTTCTTGCCGAATTGTCCTTGCGAGCAGGAATCCCTGGGAACTATCGGCAAGAGTACGCCGTCATCAAGGAATTTTTGAAATCCACGGAGAGAAGAGAACTTGCCGATACAGAAAAGCAGTTTCTGCAAGCAGATTTGACATCGCTGGAGAGAGTGTTGACCACGGAGATGCATCGATGAGAGCACTACGCGCGAGAGTACGCGTTTTGGCAATTCTTGGTACGCTGATGGGATTACTCATCGCGCTTCAGGTCTACCTGGCGCCGTGGCGCGATATGGAGAAGAAACTTCAACAGCTTCTGTTCCTACCCAATGGCAAGTATTTGAAGCTTGCCTCATTGGGATACCGCGAACTCGTGGCGGATCTGTTGTGGCTCCAGGCTATCCAAGTGATGGGTGAGAAAACAGTGTCCGAGGAGAACGGGCGCTGGCTATACAGTGCGCTGGATGTGATCACCACACTGGATCAGCAGTTCGTCCGTGCCTATGAAGCGGGGAGCCTTGCCCTCACGACCTTAGTGGTGCTGCCTGAGGAAAGTAATCAACTCCTAAAGAAGGGCATCCAGCATAATCCCCTGGAATGGAAGCTGCCATTTCTCTTGGGAATCAACTATTACTATGAGTTAGCCGACGATGCTGCCGCCGCGGAACAGTTGCTGCTGGCATCCCGGATACCTGGCGCGCCCGCCATGCTTGGGACATTGGCCGCCAACTTGTTCGTATCAGCCCGGTCTCCACAACAGGCAGCCGATATTCTCGCCGCTATGTACCAGAACACCACGGATGATCAGGCGAAACGGCTCCTTGAGGTGCGCTTAAGGCTAGTGGTGACGGAGCGGGATTTACAGCTTCTCGAACAGGCGATCCATCAATACAGGAGCCTCAATGGCCATTTGCCTGCGAGTCTGGATGACTTGGTGCGTCAGAATCTCTTGAAAACCTTGCCTATAGAACCATCAGGAGGACGCTATCTGTATGACTCGAACACAGGGCGGGTTTCGAGTAGTGAAGCGGCAGAGCGCCTCACGCTCACTGGACGAAGGAGAAGTCGCTGAAGATCTCTTGGAAGCCCTTTCCCGAGTTAAGACAGTTTTGCGGAACGATTGATAGTTAAACTTTTGTCAGGTGGTCGGAATCGGTCCCCTGTGCCATTCGCGGGAATACTTGATCAAGAGCACCAGGCTGCTATGATTGTCCATTGAGAGTAGCCGCTGGCCTAATCAAATGAAATGCTCGCCGTTCTGTCGCATCTCTGCTCTAAGGGTCTGTAAGGAAGTGATACGCGATTGAGAGAACCCATGAACGCCGTTGTTATTGACAAGCTCTGTAAGACGCATCGCTCAACTTGGCCGTGGCAAATAGCAGCAACGGTACTTCGAGACGTCTCGATGGCCGTCGGGCAGGGGGAAATTTTTGGGTTCTTGGGGCCAAACGGCGCGGGTAAGACCACGACTATGAAAATCGTTCTTGGGCTCATGAAGGCGACTAGCGGCTCCGTTGAAATTTTGGGACGGACGGCTGCTGAAGTGGACATTCACAAGAAAATTGGATATTTGCCGGAGTCGCCGTACTTTTATGATTATCTGACGGCGGAGGAATTCCTGTGGTTTCATGGACGGCTGGGAGGTGTCAGTAAGACTGAGCTACAGCAGCGGATACCGGCGTTGTTGCAGCGCGTCGGATTAACGAACGCTCGATGCCAACCATTGAGAAAGTTCTCCAAAGGCATGTTACAACGAATCGGCTTGGCACAGGCGCTCATCCATGACCCTGAACTAGTGATTCTCGATGAACCGATGTCGGGGCTAGATCCCGTAGGTCGTAAGGAAGTTCGGGACATTATTCTCAATCTGCGAGACCAAGGTAAGACAGTGTTCTTCAGTACACACATCATTTCCGATGTTGAAATGATCTGTGACCGGGTGGGTATTCTCGCGAAAGGAAAAATGCTCGCGGTGGGTCGCATTGAGGATCTTGTCAGCCGGGGTTCCGCACAGTCGGTTGAAGTGGTTTGTGAAGGTGTTATGGGGAACTCCATCCCCTTGGTCAAGGTCCTCGCGATTCGTGTGCTTCAGCGTGGAAATCGGTGTTGGATGGCAATTTCTGGCGATCAAAAGCTCGATGATCTCTTGGCAGCCATTCGACAGGCGGGAGGGAGGCTGGTGTCTGTTGTGCCGCATAAGGGTTCCCTTGAAGAGATCTTTTTGCAACACACGAATCAGCAGGTGTGATATGCGAAGCCTTTTGGTGGTGGCGCAGAATACGTTTCGAGAGACGGTTCGGGACAAGATCCTCTATAACCTAGTGTTTTTCGCCTTGCTGTTGATCGGAGCGTCTGTCCTTTTAGGAACACTCACCATCGGGGAACAGGCGAGAATCATCAATGATGTGGGACTTGCCGCAATCAATCTGGTTGGAGTGATCATCGGGATTTTTGTCGGCATCGGTTTGGTCACAAAGGAAATCGAGCGCCGAACGATTTACACCATTCTTGCTCGACCGATTACGCGGACTCAGTTTGTGCTTGGCAAATTTGTCGGCCTAATCTCGATTGGCGGTGTGAACGTAGCCATCATGTTCAGCATGTTTGTGGTGACACTCTGGTTGAGCGGAAACGCGATCAATGTGTCGCTCTTCCAGGCGGTGCAGCTCATGCTTGTAGAAATCATCTTGATGACGGCATTGGCGATGTTCTTTTCCACATTCAGCTCTCCTACCCTCAGCGCTATCATGACTCTGGGATTCTACATGATAGGGCACCTGACCGGCGATTTGAAGGGTATCGTAGAGAAGACGAAGGATCCGGCCACCGAAGGCATCATGACAGCCCTGTATTATCTCTGTCCAAATCTCGAGTGGCTGAACATCAAAGGACAGGCAGCGAACGGTGTAGCTGTGAGCGGAGAATACCAGCTCGCCGCAACGGCGTACGGGCTTCTCTATGCCACCTTACTGCTGGTGGGAGCCTGCCGAATTTTCGAGCGACGAGATTTCTAAGGAGCCGCCCCCGGTCCTCACAACGATGAACGGACTTGTTGTACTACCCCCCGATAGGTGGATGGAGATCAATCTCCTTGAAACACTGCGTAAGTATTACTGCCAACATCTGGAAGTATTCACCTACCCGGGAGGGATGGGGCGGTTGGGTTTGAAACCCTGGCGCACCCAACGTGATCAGTTGCTGGAGCAACTTATTACACTAGCTCACGCTCTGAAGGCGGCACATCGCCTGGATTTCATCTTTTGCGTTGTGTACGACGATTTTCTGACGGCCAGGGCTGCCGAGCGGCTGCGAGCGTTGAATGTGCCCATGATCAACTATCACGTCGATATGGCGTTCCAGTGGTACAGAGTCATTCAGTCGGCGCCCTATTTTGACGTGTTGGCTGTCGCCCAGATGACTAATGCCGAGCACTTAGGGGGCTATGCCGCCCATATCGAATGGATGCCGATGGCGGCAAACCAGGATTTCTACGCCGCTGAGCGCCAAGGGAATGCAGCCCCGCAACATACTGTTTCATTCGTAGGGAGTTTCAACCCGTACCGGCGGGCTTTGCTTAGCGCGTGTGTCGATCGGGGGATCAAACCGGCCGTGTTTGGGCGGGGATGGAGTTCTGATGAGCCCAGCTCGTACACGTTCGAATGGGACTGGTACAAAGTCCTGCACGATGTTCGTTACTACGCTTGGCCTCGGTTGAAAGCTGAAGGGGTTGGAAGCGTGACAGGACCGCTCTCGCGAAAATGGGCGCGACGCTGCGAGTTCCGTGAGCTGGCGGGACCGGAGATGCAGGGGCCCTGTCGAGACGAAGATCTGCCTGAAATCTTCAGGGCCAGCCAGATCAACTTGGGGTTTTCCGATACCGGATGGCATGCCGATCAGAATGTGGTGGAGTCTAAGAACCTCCAATGCCGGTTGCGGGACTTTGAGGTGCCGATGTCGGGTGGATTCTATCTGGTCCAGGAGGCGCCCGATCACGACACCTATTATCGGCTCGGCCGAGAAATCGAGACATGGTCGCAGCCGGAGGAGTTGGTCGACAAAGTACTCTACTACTCCCGTCACCCGATTGAGGCCGAGCGAATTCGAAGAGCGGGACACCAGCGGGCCCTTCAGTCGCATACCTGGCGGCACCGGTTTGATCAGTTGTTTCAGCGCGTGCGGTTAGTCAGAAAGGTGGCATAGCCTCTGTCCCCTGAACGGAGGCAAGGGGGATCAAGACAGATGAGAGGAGTCTACATTCACCTTGGTGCTGCGACCACTCCATGGCAACAGTTCATGGGTTTGGCTTGGGCGATTTCCTCTCGTGAACTCAAGGGGCGATATCGCCGCTCTCTGTTGGGAGTGGTGTGGGCCGTACTTCCGCCGTTGTTCTATGCCGGCATTTTTACCATGCTTCAGGGGGTGTTCCACATTTCGACGGGTGATGTGCCGTACATATTGTTCGCGTATACAGGTCTTGTTCCCTGGGCGTTTTTCGTCAATGCCGTCACCCGCTGTGGCTCCAGCATCGCTGCTAATGCAGGCATCTTGAAGAAAGTAGCCATCCCGCGAGAGGTCTTTCCCGTGACCGCGGTCATGACTGCCATCGTAGACTTAGGGATTTCAGGCTTCTTGCTCGCAATCCTTCTCGCCTGGTTCGGCGGTGCGCACGGGAGCGAGATGATTTGGCTTATTCCGCTCATTCTCCTGACGGCATTGTTTGCACTGTGCGTAGGATTCTGTGTCGGTGCATTGGGGACGTTCATGCAGGATATCCTTTTCGGATTACCGCTGTTGATGCAGCTGTGGTTGCTGGCAACCCCAATCATGTATCCGCTGGCTCAGGTTCCCCCCTCCTGGATGGCGCTGTATGTCCTGAACCCGATGGTCGGCATAATCGAAGGATTTCGGCATGTATTGATACAACATCAAGCCCCGGACCTTTCCTTGCTTGGGATTTCTCTCGTATCGACGGTACTCGTGTGGATGATGGGATGGCCGTTGTTTCGGACCTTATCACAGCATTTCGCGGACGCAGTCTAGTCATGTCGGACGCCGTCAGCATTCGAGTAGAAGGGCTCTGGAAGCAGTACGGATTGTCGGCTTCACCGTCTGCCGGTCAGCTTATGCGAGCGCTTACGGCTGGTTGGTGGCTAAGGGATTACACGAAGGAGCAAGGCGTCGATGGATGGGCACTTCGCGACGTGTCTTTCGAGGTCAAGCGAGGGGAAACCGTCGGGATGATAGGGCGCAACGGCGCTGGAAAGAGCACGTTATTGAAGGTGCTGGCTGGAGTCACCCCGCCAACTCGAGGGCGTGTGGAGGTGCGCGGCCGCGTGTTTCCGATGATCGAACTCAATGCAGGCGTCCACCCCGAGCTGACGGGGAGAGAAAACATCTATCTTTTGGGCGCCATTATGGGCCTTTCTCGAGCACGCATGACGGACCTCCTGCCGGAAATCCAGGAATTCATCGAGTTGGGTCAATGGTTCGACCGGCCGGTGCGGACGTATTCGAGCGGCATGATGGCCCGTCTTGGGTTTGGGGTGGCGACGAGGATCGATAGCGATATTCTCCTGATCGACGAGACCTTCGCCGTTGGAGACCTTCGATTTCAGAATAAGTGTCTCGCGCGACTCAAAGAATTGCGTGAGGCCGGGGCCACAGTGATTCTCGTGACTCACAGCCTCGATATGCTCCAATATATCGCGCAGCGAGGTCTTGTGCTGGATCATGGCACGATTGTAGCCGAGGGGTCTGCGCTGGAAGGGTTACGGGCATACGAGCAACTCGTGTTTGGGCAAGAGCGACTACGATTACAGGGTCAGGGCCAAGAAACCAGCACTCCAAAACGCGTATCCATCGAGCGGGCCCGAGTATTTGGAGAAAACGGAGAAACGCTGACCGAAGTCAATGCCGACGCTCCGTTCGGTATTGAGATCCAGTTGACCATTCATCGCGCGGTGGAGTGTCCGGTGTTCTCGGTGGGTATCTTGAATGCGACGGGAGTCGTCTGCGTGTGGAATGTGTCGGAGGAAGACGGATGGTCGTGCCAGCGGGTCGAGGGCGGGGCTCGACTTCGAATCTGGTATCCGGAACACAAGTTGTCGCGGGGCGTCTACGAAGTCAATTTTACGCTGCGAGAACAACGGTCATATGAAACGCTTGAACGCATGGGCGGGGTTGTCAGTTTCTCCGTGTCTGCAGCTGGCCGGGCCAGAGGGATCATGGCGTTGCGCGCAAATTGGCAAATCGACGTGAACAGGAGCAGGGAATGATCCGCCGGATTATCTCGGCTTGGCACGCTCTGCAGGACCAGGGGCCGGCTCCTCCTACGGCAAGTGCGGTGCCGACAGTGAAGCGAAGCGAACATCCCTTCATGAAGTACGACGATGAGCTTGCTGCGCGAGAGGTCATCGCGTTGGTCGAAGGCCGTACCATGCTCTCGTATCAACGGTTGGTCACGCTGTGGCAGCAAGTGTCGTATCTCGATGCCGCAGGAATCCCCGGGGCCCTCGTCGAGTGTGGCACCTGGAAGGGGGGCGCCTCAGCCTTGATGGCCTTGGCGCATCAACGATCTGGACGCACACACCGCGAAGTCCATCTGTTTGATTCATTCGAAGGGCTGCCGGAACCCGACCATACACGCGACGGAGAAATGGCCGTGCGCTATGCCAGCGAACGTGCTTCCGGGATGTTGCGCAGCATCGGCAAGTGCGTTGGAGCCTTGGAAGACAACAAGCACGCACTTCGTGTGATAGCCGAGTATCCTCCTACCCTCACGCGGTATCACGTCGGGTGGTTCCAAGACACTCTGCGAGAGGTCCCCCCCATCGAAGGCGGCATCGCGTTGTTGAGGATTGATGGAGACTGGTACGAATCGACCAAGATTTGTCTGGCCCAGCTGTTCCCCTTGGTGAACTCCGGAGGAATCGTGGTGATCGATGATTACGGGAAATGGATTGGTTGTCGCCAAGCCGTTGAAGAATTTCAGTCATCCTTGCCTCGGCCGATGTTCCTGAATCATATCGATGCGGCTGGTCGATATTTCATCGTTCCCTGAGCCGGGAGTGGGCAAGGTTTCGAGGAGGCGTATCGATATGAGACAGGCTGTGGACGTTCCCTTGCGGGAAGATGGAGAGTGCCTGGTTGACCCGCTAACGAGCCGAGTCTCGCAGCCTGATCAGGAACGATGTTCGGTAGTGGATGAAGTCCTCTTGCAAGCCGACCGGTTTGAGTGTTCCCTCCGCCGGTATTATGTGGACGAGTTTTTTACCCGGCAGGCTAGACTTTTCAAGCCAGGGGCGCAAGTGTTGGACTTGGGTGGGCAAAAGTCTCCCAAGCGGGGGCAGTTCTGTATCGACCGGTACAATGTCAGAGTGTGCTATGCGAACCTCTCCACGACCCACCATCCCGATGTGCAAATCGATGCGGCTATGTTGCCGTTCAGGGACAAGGCGTTCGACATGATCGTCTGCGCAGAAGTACTAGAGCATGCTCCCGCCCCTCGGCCGATCCTGCAGGAGGCCTATCGGGTTCTTCGTCCTGGAGGTGTGCTTCTGATCACGGCGCCGTTCTTATTCCCGATCCATGCCGATCCGCACGACTATGCTCGCTACACCGAGGCTTTTTGGGAGATGAATCTCAAGCAGATCGGTTTCAAGGAATTGAAAGTCGAAGCTCAGGGCTTTTTTTGGAGTGTCGCCACGGATATGGTCAGGGCTTGGCTGTACGAGATGGTGAGGCAGGGGCGTATGTCTTCAAGCCTCTTGCAGCGCATCAGTCGAGCCTGCATTGCCAAGGGAAAATATTGGGCACTGGCGCGGGATCACCACAGCAAGAGAGAGGCGAAGGGTTTTCTGCAGCGCTATACGACCGGATACGGCATTAGCGTGGTGCGGCCATGAGTCACCCACGAGTATATCTCACCGGCGGGGATGGCACCGGTTGGGCGTTGGACGAAGACCTTCGATTAACCAAGAGCGCCTTGGCGGGCGTCGTGGAACTGACCGATCTTGCGCAGTCCGATGTTGTCCATTCCGTATGGTGGGAGCCACTGTTGGCGATACGCCCGCCTGATTTTGCGAACAAGAAGATCGTTTGCCACCTTGCAGGAGAGCCGTTTCGATATCTGACGCTCCCCCGTCATCGCCATGTCGTATCCGCCGTGGATATGTGGATTGCGCAGACCAGTCAGGCCGCTCGTCAATGCGCCTCCATTGGGCTGCCTCATATGGTGGTACCTTATTCCACTGATGTCAACGAGTTCTACCGGCTGCCGAGTGACGACCTGTCCCTCGCAGAGTTTCGTCAGCAATGGAACATCCCGGAAGGACGGTATCTCATAGGCAGTTTTCATCGGGATTCAGCGGGGTTCGATCTCCGCGTTCCAAAACTGGTCAAAGGACCGGATATCCTGGCTGAGATAGTGACGGCCCTGCATCGTCGTGGCTATCCGATTCATCTTGTGCTGGCGGGGCCCCGTCGGCACTGGATTCGTCTTCGGATTGCAGAGTGGGGGGTGCCATACACGTTCATCGGAAAGGTGACAGATGGCGACGACTATTCCAGCAATCTGCTGCCTCATCGTACGCTGAACCTGCTCTACAATCTGTTGAATCTTTATGTGGTCTCCAGTCGTTCAGAAGGAGGGCCCCGTTCGCTTCTGGAGGCGGCTGCTGCGCAATGCAAAGTGATCAGCACTCCGGTGGGCCTGGCGCAGGACCTACTCGACCCGAGGTGCATATTCAACTCCCCTATCGAAGCTGTTGAAGCAACTGAACGTGACATTCGGGAGAATAGCCTTAGCGTGACGGTGCAACGCCATCGGGACCAGGTCCTTACTCGTCATCGGCCTGAAGCTGTACGCACCTCGTTTTACGAACTCTATCGTCGAGAATTGCCAGGGCCAGCCCATGCAAGATCCTTCTCCCCCGGTTGGGTCGAGCTTCCCAAACCGGCACCTCTCCCTTCTTCAATCCTTGGGCGAGTGCGTACGCTCTGGCGGCACAAGCGGTTCCGCGTCGGACTGTGGCACCGCTTTTTCGCACCGCCGTACGGCGGCGGGAATCAGTTCATGTTGGCGCTTCGAAAAGCTTTGGTTCGCCGCGGCGTCTCCGTCGTGGATAACCAGTTGAGGGATGATGTGGACGTGTATTTGCTGAATTCTATTCACTTTGATGTTGAGGAGTTCTTAGAGTTTTCCAAGCATCATCGGCTGAGGGTGGTGCACCGGATCGACGGTCCCATCCACTTGATCCGAGGGTTCGATCGAGAGAAGGATGAGCTTTGCTTTGAACTCAATCAGCGGTTTGCCAAAGCCACCGTTCTACAATCCACTTGGACCTATCAGCGGATTGCGGAAATGGCCTATCAACCGGTGAAGCCCGTGATCATCAGAAACGCCGTCGATCCCGATGTGTTTCATGCAAAGGGACGCCTCCCGTTTAAGCCAGGGCGAAAGCTTCGAGTGATCGCCACGAGCTGGTCAAACAACGCGCGAAAAGGCGGGCCGATCTACAAGTGGTTAGAGTCCCATCTCGACTGGGACCGATTCGAATTCACGTTCGTAGGTAATCTCTCTGTCCAGTTCGACCGCATTCGGACAATTCCCGCGGTCCCTTCAGAAGAGTTGGCGGAGATTTTGCGTCAACACGATGTGTATATCACGGCGAGCCAAAATGATCCGTGCTCTAATGCCCTCATCGAGGCATTAGCGTGCGGGTTGCCAGTCCTTTATAGGAACGACGGCGGCCACCCTGAGTTGGTCGGGTACGGCGGCATTCCTTTTGTCGAGCAAGAGGAAATTATCCCCAAGCTTGAGCAATTGGCGGATCACTATGAGATGTACCAGCGGTTGATCACTGTGTCGAACATGGATGACGTCGCGGACAAGTATCTCACGCTGCTGAAGGAAGTTGCGGCCTGATCTGTACCGTAGGCGGTCTGTTCAACAAGGTCGGAAGCGACAGATCCGACTCCATCAGTAATGCAGGGTACTATGAGAACGGGCACGGGCATCGAATGTCGCGGTCACGTCCTTGGATTCCGAGAGGAAATCGCCCAAGCAGCTCGTGAGGGAACTGACCAGTTCTTCGGATGGTTCGACAATACGGAGGGAGAAGAGTCTTCCTTCATCAGGGGCAGCTGGGACTTCGCATGGCACATCGCACAGCCGGCCGCACCCCATCTCGCTCGCCCCGAGGACAAAACGGCCCTTGAGATCGGCCATGGAGGAGGAAGGATCCTGGCGGCTGCCTGCCGCCACTTCAAGCACGTCATCGGCGTCGACGTGCACGAGTGCAACGACCAGGTAAGCGTGGTGTTGCAAGAACAGGGGATACGGAATGCACAGCTTCTCGTGTCAGACGGTACTACCATTCCAGTTCCATCGGCCTCGGTGGATTGTGTCTACTCGTTCATCGTGCTTCAGCACGTGGAACGGTTTGCCGTCTTTCAGGCGTACCTTCGGGAAACGTTTCGCGTGCTGAAGCCCGGCGGAGTGGCGGTCCTCTATTTTGGGCGGAGCTATCGTTGGTCATTCGATCGCTCGTCGCGGTGGTTGTATCTGCTCGACCGGTTCACAGAACCGTTCAGGCTAAGAGGGGGATTCGAGGAAGTCCCAGCCGCTGTGAACTGCACGAACCTGAGGGTGTCCTTGACCTGCGCGGCGCGTGTGGCAAAGGCGACCGGCTTCATCGGGCTACGTGCACTGGTTTCTCGTCGTCGAGTCCCCGACGGAGTGATGCGCTATGGGGGACAGAACGGGTTGGTTCTGCGGAAGCCATTTGCCGTCCATCCGTGATGAAGCCAACAGCTAGCGGAGCATGCTGTTCACCATGAGCATGACTTTCACCACCACGTTTCAGTACACAGACCGTAAAACGAAGGCGGAGTATGTCTGGCTCAAGTACAGGCGGATTTTGCAGGGGCGGCTCCTCGATATCGGTGCCGATGCCTGTCATCTCAAGGGGCACCTCGAGGCCGGGACGCACTATTGTGGGATCGGATTGGGTGACGGGGTAGAGCGAGTCGTTGACCTCGAGAAAGGGCCTCTTCCATTTTCCGATGGGTCGTTCGATTGTGTTTTGTGCCTGGATGTACTCGAGCATGTGGAGAACATTCATGCGGTGTTTGATGAAGTGTGTCGCGTGACGAACCGTTACGCGATCGTGTCATTGCCCAATGCCTGGCTCGACTTCTACAACATGCTTCGCTATGGGGATTATCGCCCCGGTCAGTCGATGAAGTTCTATGGTCTCCCGGTCGATCCGCCATCCGACCGACATAAATGGTTCTTTTCTGCCGAAGAAGCTAAGGCCTTCGTGACGCATCGGACGTCCTTGAACAAGATGCGGATTGTACAAATGGATCACGAGGCCTGGGGAGTCGAGGGGTATGGCTTCAATCGCTTCGTGAGAACATGGGCAAGAAGGATCCTCATGCGACCATCACTGAATACTGACAATCTCTACGCCGGTACGGTCTGGGCTGTCCTCGAGAAGGAGTCGAATGTCTAGTTGTCTGGCTGCAATGCGTCTGATCCTGTTTTTTTCCCGAGGAGTGTCGCTCAAGGCATGGAGCGACATCGGCTTGCTCGAACGCGAAGCGGCACTGTACCGACGACTGAAGCCGAAATTGCGAGGCATCGATTTTGTGACCTATGGAGACGCACAGGACCGCGTCTACGGCGCTCGTTTAGCGGGAATTCGTGTGCGCTGTAACCGCTGGCGACTCCCGGGTGAGGCCTATCAAAAGATGGTAACGCGGATAGTTCCGTGGTCCTGGCGCGGACCGGTGGTGGTCAAGAGTAATCAAATCCAGGGGGCTGAGATTGCACTGGAGGCCGCACGCCGCGCAGGGAAGCCATTCGTTGCGCGGTGTGGCTATCTGTTGTCCGACAATATGGCGCGGACTTACGGCACAGAATCAGCGCAGGCGGTGAGCTCCCGGGCATTGGAGCATCGTGTCTTTTCCGGAGCGGACCGCGTCGTAGTCACCACTCCAGCCATCAGAGAGAAAGTTGTCCAACGATACAGCCTGCAGCCTGACCGGGTTAGGGTGATTCCCAACTATGTCGATACGATGCTCTTTGCCCCTGGCCCTTGGCGAGACCGTTGCCTAAGACGGATTTGCTACGTCGGGCGGCTCGATCAAGAGAAAAATCCCTTAGGATTGATCGAAGCCATCCAAGGGCTAAATGTGGAGTTGATTATTGTGGGAAATGGTTCCCTGAGAGAATCATTGCGCCGCGAAGTGGATCTCAAGGGTCTGCCAGTCACGTTTAGAGGAAACGTTCCAAACGAAGAGTTGCCCAGAATACTCAACAGCTCGGGCGCGTTTGTCATGCCCTCGTTCATTGAGGGCCATCCGAAGGCCTTGTTGGAGGCAATGTCCTGCGGGGTTCCTGTCATCGGCAGCAATGTGCCGGGGATTCGTGAGCTGATCATCGATCGCCGAACGGGACTTCTCTGTAATCCCACTCCCGAGACCTTGCGGTCCGCCATAAAGGAGGTACTTGGCAATCCTGGCATGAGCTCAGAACTGGGATGTGCTGGGCGGGCGTATGTTTCCGAGCGGTTTGCGCTTGATCGTGTTGTGGAGCTAGAGGCAGCTCTGCTGGAGGAATTGGCTTCGGATGGGGAGGCTCCGCGGGAGTTGGCCAGTGAGGGGGCCTCTGCCTCGATAGCATCGTGAACTGAGGAGCCATCGAGTCGCATGAACAAGTTCGATGACGTGAAATTGGATGTCCCGCGCTTGCTGGCCGAGCAGAGCCAAAAACTTGGCACGGTTCCTCCCCAAGCGCACAGGGAGTCAAGGTCCCCCGCATCGACCTCCTTCAGGATGGGATTGAAACGTCGAGCGATAGAGACGTTGGTTGATTCGCAGCTCTGGGCCCGCTTGGTGTATTCGCACATGGCGTTGGGCTGGTTTCACGAGTTTGAAAGGTATTGGGTGGGAGAATTGGGGCTGCGGCCGCTAACCCCACCGGATTTCCATTTTCTCAAAGGAATGTACCGGCAGCGGTTTCAGACATTAGTGGACGTCTCGGATGCGAATGCGTTGAATGAAGGGTGGCGGGACGCCCGAAGCATTTACCTGCTGTTTCACTTGGCCTACAAGAATGCCCTTCGCCCCTTAGCGGCTCGGGATTTTATAAAGTGGATGCCACGCCATGGCACCGTACTCGAATTCGGCTGCGGGCTGGCGCCAATTGCGAGTAGCCTTACGCAGTTTTATAGTGACAGGAAACTGCATATCACTTGTGCCGACATAGAACATGTGCTGTTTCATTTTGTGCGATGGAAATTCCGTGCAGAATCCCGTGTGCGGACGTTGGCGATTGATCCTCATGCCGCTGAACCTTTGGATGAAGTCACATACGATGCCATATGCTGTATGACGGTCCTCGAACACGTTCCGAGGCCGCTTCAAACAGTGCAGAGACTACACGTTCATCTGAAACTGGGGGGACATCTCATTTTTGACTTCATCCGTTCGGAAGGAAAAGGGCTTGATAGTGAAGGCGGTGTCAAAGAGCGCCTGCAGACCTTGCACTACATCCGCGATAATTTCCACATCGTGGAGGGGGAGCTTCACCTTGACGGTCGTGATGTAAGTCGCGTGGTGTGCCGTAGACGGTAGAATCGCCTCTGTCCGTCACGCCGGCAGATCCTGACCGGGCTAGCGGACTCGTCGCTAACTCCTTGCGAAAAGATCAGGACAGGTTCTCACGATGTGGGACCAATTCATTGGACGTGTATTGGAGCGGTGGCTGCGGTCTGGATGTAGGTGGCTAACGCCTGCGCAGGTCGAGTCCCTATTGCTCGATGTGACGACGGAACGGGTCACTGCGTTGCCGGCGGCTGAAGCTCTCCGTCTGTTGTTCCGTATGCAGGCTGCCTTGTATCCCCTGCTTGGAAGGAAAGCCGTCGAATACGGTGGTGGTCTCCATACGAAACACCGGCACACGCGATATCATGAGTTTTTTGCGCAACGTGTGCAACCCGGCCAGCGTGTGCTCGACATCGGTTGCGGCGTCGGGGCGGTCGCGTTTGATGTGGCAGAGCGATCTGGGGCGTCCGTGGTGGCAGTCGATCTTAGTGCGGACAACATCAGGGTTGCCCGCGAGAGGTTCTCTCATCCACGCGTCGAATACCGCGTGCAGGATGGGTTAAAGGGTGATCTGGCCGGTCGATTCGATGTGGTCGTGTTGTCCAACATCCTCGAGCATCTGCCGGAGCGTCCCGCATTCCTAGCGGAGGTGCTTCGCGTCGCCGCTCCCTCCAAGATGCTCATTCGCGTCCCGCTGTTCGAGCGGGATTGGCAAGTGCCACTCAAGAAAGAGCTGGGCATCGAATGGAGGCTCGATGCCACTCACGAAACGGAGTATATGCTGGAATCGTTTGCCGAGGAAATCGAGAAAGCCGGCTGTCGCGTCCTGCATCAGGAAGTTCGTTGGGGCGAGATCTGGGCGGAGGTCTGTGCAGCATGACGCCGGTCGTCTCTGTCGTTATGTCCGTCTACAACGGCCAGGCCTATCTTGCAGAGGCCATCGGGAGCATCCTGGCCCAGACGTTCTCAGATTTCGAGTTCATCATCCTCGACGACGGTTCCACGGACACCAGCGCGAAGATCATCGAGTCGTATCGGGATGTGCGCATTCGCTTTCTTCGAAACGGTCGTAATCTGGGTTTAGCTGCGTCGCTCAACATCGGGATTGAAGCCGCTACCGGCCAGTATGTGGCACGTATGGACGCCGATGATATCAGCCGTCCCGATCGGATGGCTCGTCAAATCGCGTTCATGACAAACCATCCGACTGTGGGTGTGTGCGGCTCCTGGATCGAGGTCGTAGGGGATGGTGTTCAGCAAGTCTGGAAATACCCTTTGGGAGCGGATGAGATCCACGCGAGGCTGTTGTTCGATTGTTCGATGGCGCATCCAACGGTGCTGTTCGATCGGGCGCGCTGGATTAAAGCGCGATTGTCCTATGATTGCACCTATACTTATGCACAAGATTATGAATTGTGGTGTCGGGCGGTGCGTAGCCTCTCGCTGGCCAATGTGCCGGAGGTACTCCTCGTCCGAAGAATCCATGCTGGGCAAATTGGTCAGATTCGTGGGAACACTCAACTGGAATGGGCGGGCGCCATCCGCCGCCGCCAGCTAGAGAGCCTAGGGCTGGTTCCCACGGAAGGGCAGCGAGTCATGCATGAGCAGATCAGCACGTGGACATGGCCTAGAACAAAGACGTTTGTCCAGGAGGCCGAAACCTGGTTGACTGTCCTTCGGCAGGCCAATCGGACCAGAAGAATCTTCCCAGAGCCTGCGTTTTCCAAGGTAGTCGGAGAACGGTGGTTGGCGATCGCACAATCAGTCGACCTCGGGCTGAGCCGTCGAATCTGGACATCCGCCTTGAGCGAGGCCGTGGATATGGGGTGGAGGAAGAACGTGCTGGGACGTGCGTGGCGGGGGCTCTCCTCTCTGCGAGGGTGACTGGCATCTTGGGGATTCCCCGTTGTGCGGTAGGAACGATGGAACATCCCTTCACCATATCGGTCGTGGTCTGCACTCATAATCGGGCTCGCCTGCTCGGCCAAGCACTGGAAAGTCTTGCGACGCAAACACTGAGTCCCGAAAGCTATGAAATCGTGGTGGTCAATAATAGGTCAACGGATGATACGCCGGCGGTTGTTGAGCGCGCGCAAGGCAGGTGGAATGCCATCACGATACGGTTGATTGATGAGCCCATGCTCGGTCTCGGCTATGCGAGAAACCGCGGGTGGGCTTGTGCTCGAGGAAGGTACGTCGGCTTCATCGATGACGATGCCAAGGCTGATCCTCGATGGCTAGAGCGTGCGTTGGCGCTCTTTGAGAACGACAATGCCCCTGTGGCGGTAGGCGGGAAGATTCTCCCGTATTATCCGACCCCGAAGCCCCCGTGGTACAAGGACGAATACGAGGTTAGGTCGTGGGGAAGCGTGCAAAGACTGTTGACCCCTGGGGAGGCCTTTTCTGGCTGCAACATGTTGTTTCAGAAAGTCGTGCTCCAGGAATTGGGAGGGTTTGATGTGCGAGTAGGGATGCGGGGGGAACAGATCTCGATGGGGGAAGAGACCGTCCTCTTTCAGAAGTTATGGGCTGTGCTCGGTGATCACGCGAGAGTGCTCTATTCTCCGGAGCTTGGCGTCTATCATGCGGTCGGGAAGCGGCGGATGACCGCGAGTTATCATCTCTCTCGCTGGTTCGTCGCCGGTCAAGTGGCCGGTCGCTTGGAAGAGCCGGCGTCGTTGAGAGAGCGACTCAGCCGATTGCGCATGAATTGGACGGCCATCCGCAGGATGACCTGGGCGGCGCTTCAAGAACGGGCACGGTTTGCTGATCGTCGCGTCTGGGCGGTAGAGCGCTTGGGGCCTATCGCATTGGAAGTCGGCCGCTTCCTTGCAAGGGTTGGCCTGTATCTGTCCGTGCGTCGAGAGAAGTCAGCGGGTTATGTAGGAGAGGCTTGACCTCCAGCATTCTCGCTCAGAAGGTCATAGCATGGTATACGTGCTCATCCCTGCACACAACAACAGACCGCAAGTGTTGTCTGTACTCCGATGCCTGCAGGGCCAGCGCGGAGTGCCGGTGCGAATCCTGTTGGTCGACGACGGGTCTGCCGATGGCACGGCTGAGGAAGTACGGCGGGAGTTTCCCGCCGTCACAGTGCTGCGAGGTGACGGCACTCTGTGGTGGACAGGGGCCAATGTGCTGGGTGTGGCACATATTCTTGCGACGGCTGGCGAACGTGATGCCATTCTTCTGCTCAACAACGATGTGACCTTCGAAGAGAACTACGTAGCCTTGCTATGGCGATGCAGCGAGCAGCTTGGTCGTGCCGTTGTCGGTTCAACCGTGGTAGACGACGAGCATCGGGGTCACATGGTCGGAGGATTGAGACTGGACGTCAGATTACGTGTAACGGAGAACACCGATGCTGCGCGTATGGCACAGACTGACCATGACGACCAAGTCGATGTTCTCCCGGGTCGAGGGACCTTGGTCCCGGTCGAAGTCTTCAGACGGATCGGTACCTTCGATCAGCGACGCCTTCCTCATTACGGCGCGGACTATGAGTTTTCGATACGAGCAAGACGCGCCGGATTTCGCCTGGCTGTATCGCACCGAGCAAGGGTTTATGCGAATCTGCGCATCACGGGTCTCTATCCGCCAGAGAAGCCCAGCTTGACGTGGTGGGAGTGTCTAGCACTCCTCTGCTCAAAAAAGTCGACGGCCAATCTTCGGTACTATTTGAACTATGTGTGGCTATGTTCAGAGCCTGGGCATAAACTGCGGAATGCCTTGTCACATGGCGTCGGCTTGCTGTTCGATACGGTCGGCAAGACTGCCTTGGGGGCTCCCATAGCCGCCTGCCTCAAGCTGTGGTTCGGAGGTGCGAGAACGACCAAAGTGTGATGAAGATTGCGATTGTCAATACAGATTACGCCGAATTCCTCGAAGGGTTGCATCGGGACCATCCCTCACTGGCACAGGATAACTATGTGCAACAGATGCAGGTGCGCTATGCCAGCCTGTTCGGCGTCGCGGATTTCTATTCGAGGAATCTTCGGGCCCTGGGACATGATGCCTTCGATCTCTATGTCAACAACCTCCCACTGCAACGGGCGTGGATGAGGGAATCTGGGCGAGCGGGAGGAAGTACTTCGAATCATAAAGGACCGGGCATTGCAGGGAGATATATTTTGGAGAATGCGGAATCCCTGTTTGCTCGCGTTGGAAGATGGCTTCGATCACTTCCCGGACGTCTTTCCGGAGATACTCGTGAAAGCATGGAGATTCTCGTCGAACAGATCAAACATCATCGTCCCGATGTACTGTTAAACCAAGCCATGGATGGGATCGAGAGCCGCTGGTTGTACAAGGTGAAACCTTGGGTCAGATTGCTGGTTGGCCAGCATGCGGCGACCCCGTTGCCGTACGATGGAGACTATGGATGTTATGATCTCATCATTTCTTCCTTCCAACCGACTGTGGACTTTTTCCTGCGCAAAGGGGTTTCCGCGGTACTCCATCGATTGGGGTTTGATCCCTCGGCCTTCGCGTTAGAAGCCGATCCGGTCCCCACCTATCCTGTCACGTTCGTGGGGAGTCTATCCTCGATACATCGAAGCCGAATTACCTGGCTGGAGGGGCTCTGTGAGGCCGTGCCGGAACTGCGAATGTGGGGGCCCGGCGCGCATCTCTTGTCGCCGCACTCTCCACTTCGAGGTCGGCATATGGGAGTGGTGTGGGGGCGACAGATGTACGAGGTGCTCCGCCGGTCGAAGATTACGCTGAATCACCATGGGGATGTGGCCCCGTATGCCAATAATTGCCGACTGTTCGAGGCGACGGGAATGGGAACCCTGTTGGTAACGGACTGGAAGGCGAATTTGTCCGAACTCTTTGAAGTGGGGAAAGAAGTCGTTGCCTATCGTTCAACGGAGGAATGTGCAGACATGATTCGTCACTATCTGAAAGATGAAGAGGGACGGATGGGCATTTCTCGTGCCGGTCAGGCGAGGACGCTTCGTGACCACACCTACCGTCGCCGTATGCAGGAGTTCGTCGACATCACTGACAAGCGATTGGCGGCTTGACATGCGATCAACGTTGAAAGCATTCGTGCCTTCCCCACTGCGGCCGACGCTGCGACGCGTGGAGCAAGGAATGGTGGGATGGAAAGACCGCTGGCGCCGTGATCAGGTAAGAGCTCGCGCTTTCGCGGCTACTCCCGGGATGGTCCTTCCCTGCGGCCCCTACCAGGTGAGGATCAATGATGGGCCGAACTTCTTCATGCAATACAAAGACATATTTCTGAATCGGATTTATCATTTCGAAGCGTCGAGGCTGGATCCGGTGGTGCTGGATTGCGGCGGCAATATCGGCATGTCGGTCCTATACTACAAACAAGTTTATCCGAGGGCCAAAGTCACTACGTTCGAGCCGGATCCCCTGGTGTTCGGGTACCTGAAGGACAATCTGGAACGCCACGGGTTGCACGATGTCCAACTGGTGCAGGCGGCGATCGCCGGACGGGATGGGATCCTGGCATTCCATTCTGATGGGAAATACGCCAGCAACCTGGTGTCGGAATCCACTCCGTTACCTGATGGTTGGACCAGGTACAATGTGCCGTGTGTCCGCCTCTCGGCGTATCTCACGGAGCTCATCGACTTCTTGAAAGTCAATATCGAGGGTACCGAGTGGGAGGCCCTTGCCGATTGTGGCGACCGACTTCGACTGGTGTCCGAGATGGTGATCGAGTATCACCATTTGCCTGGCTTGCCCAGAACCCTTCATAAGATTCTGGATCTGCTGGATCGGCAGGGATTTGAGTATCTCATCAACGATTTCGATTCCGAAACCAACGGCGGAGTGCAGTCGCCGTTTCACCTCGCCCCGGAGACCCAGTATTTCTTGCTGATTTATGCCAAACGAAAGGCGTCAACGCCGTCGATTGGTGCGACGTGAACGGCAGGCCTCTCATGGATCGTGCCGACGCAGTCCGTGATGCGCTTATGCGCCGGGCGCAGCGGTGGAAGTCCAGTAGTTGGAAACTGCCGTTGCTCAGGCTAGTTCGGTGTATGTTTCTGCGTCGAACGAGTGCGGTGTACCCAGGTCGCGCGACGGGTGTCCAGGTCGTCCGCTACTACTGGGCTAAATTTCTCGACGAACGGCGGGAAGACATTCGTGGACGGGCCCTCGAGATCGGAGTGACCCGTACGGTGCGGCACTATGGGAAGGGGAGAGTGACGTCGGCTGAGGCGATCGATATCGCGGCGACAGGCCCTGATGTGACCATCGTGGCGGACCTGGCGACCGCTGACTCCGTTCCCTCGGATCAGTTCGACTGCTTTGTGCATCAGTTCACGATTCACATTATCTACGATTTTCGAGCGGCGCTGTACCACAGCCTCCGGCTGCTGAAGCCGGGAGGGGTCTTGTTGATCAACTTTCCTTGCCGAAGTGGGTACCCGGTCGGAGGGATCCCGCTCGGTGACGGACACACCGCGTCGGTCTATTGGTGGTTTACGCCGCGGCTCGTCGAGACGGTGTTCCTGGAACTCGGCATTGCGGGAATGGACTGCCAATTGAAGACGTATGGAAACTTTTTTGCACTCACGGCCTATATGGCGGGCATCCCCTCGGAGGAATTGACGCGTCACGAGCTGGACGCAGTCGACCCGGACTTCCCGTTGCTGGTCTGTGCCCGCATACGGAAACCCAAGGATTGGGCTCCTCGGTATCGTCCGACGCAAGAGCAAGAAGTTGTGCAAACGCAAACCTGCTGATCATGCTCGGTTTTGTCTGGCAACGGGTGCACTTATTATGGCGGCGATGCAAGGTTTGGCCGCCTGTCGGACGTGTCCAATTCGGGAGCCTACTCCGAACGGAACCGATCAGCCGGCAATTCGGGCTCGATCGTGGGCAGCAAGCCCGCTGTATCGACATTGTCTTTATCGAACGTTTTCTGCAGTCTCACCGAGCCGACATTCGGGGGCGAGTCCTGGAGATCGGCGATGATCGATACACAAAGGCGTTCGGCGGAACGGCGGTGGAGCGGAGCGATGTCCTCCACGTCGTGCCGGACACGGCTCATGCCACAATCGTCGCAGATCTCACCTGCGCGGAGACGCTTCCCTCAGAGATTTTTGATTGCATCATCTGTACGCAGACCCTTCAGTTCGTGTACGACGTGCAAGCTGCCGTGAAGACACTGTATCGCATGCTTCGCCCCGGTGGCGTTCTGTTGTCCACCTATACAGGGATCAGTCAGATCAGTCGGTACGACATGGAACGGTGGGGCGACTATTGGCGATTTACGTCAGCTTCGACAACGCGACTGCTCGAAGCGCATTGGCCGTCTGAGTCCATACAGGTGGAGACCCATGGCAACGTGTTGCTGGCCGTCGCCTATCTTCATGGGTTGACCATCGATGAGTTGCCGACGGACGATCTGGAGCGGCGAGACGATGACTTTCAACTCGTCATCACCGCGCGCGCCGTCAAACCGTCCGCCGTCAAGGGAGAATGAGACCATGGGTGTACTGGACAGATTCATGAAGCCGATTTTGATGTGGGGGCGACCGTCGACTTCGGAGAAGACTGCCGGGGAACCGCAGATGATTGCCAAGGGGTGGGATAGGTACGCGAAGAATTGGAAGGCGAAGGAATTTCGTGTCGTGCCAGGCAGTACGGTGACCCATCTTGGCGACGAATGGACCGGCGAGGATATAAGCATCCAAGGCACAACGTATGGCGTGGACCAGTCGACGATCCAAAACTTCCCCCGCTTTCTGGAGCGAGAAATCCTCGACAAGTACTTTCCAGCTCAATGCAACGAAGGGCTCGAGATTGGTCCTGGAGGCGGGCGGTTCACTTCCCTGTTGCTGCCCAGGACAGGTCTCTTGCATGCCGCTGATCCTTCCGAGGGGATGCTGGAGCGACTACGGACGCGGTTCGGGAAGATGGAATCGCTACGCACCTATATAACGGATGGTATGACTCTGCCGCCGCTCAAGCCAGGAAGTCTAGATTTCGTGGCGTCATTCGACGTGTTCGTGCATTTCGAACCGCGACTGGTGTTCTGGTACTTGCGTCAGATCAAGCCCCTTCTCAAGGCAGGAGGTCTCGGTGTGATCCACTATGCCTCGGCCATCACGCCGATCGGGTGGCGCCAGTTTGAGGCGGATTTGGAAGGAAATGTCCGGCAGAGGGCCTCATTCTGCGCATTTGGAACCATGTGCCCCCAGCTGATGGAGCGATTCCTGAAAGCCCTTGACCTACAAGTGATTTCATTGGATCTTGGGATTATTCCCAGGGATGCCATAACGGTATTCCGAAACAGGTCATAGGGTCTTTGGGGTGGCTCTGAGCAGCGTCTTTTTCTTCGTCGATAGTCCGCGTCTGAGTATTTGTTTCTTCAGTGTGGCCGCTCGTGGTGCTTGGGTCACCAGAGGGAAGCTCATCCCAAATTACGCGTACTCAAGGTATGAGAATACCCGGCGTCTCAGCAGTGCGAGCCAGATTAGGGAGAATGTGGAATCAACCACGTCCGGTCGGGTTAATCCTGATTTATCATCGAGTCGCCGATCTTCGGAGCGATCCTCAACTACTGGCGGTGAGCCGTCGGAGGTTTTCCGCGCAGATGGCGTATTTGTCAGAGCATTGTGAGGTGGTCAGTCTCCATGATCTGCTGAGCCAGATTGGCCAGTCGCCATCACCGGAGAGGCCATTCGTCGCGGTGACGTTCGATGATGGATATGCGGATAATTTGATCTATGCCAAACCGATTCTTGAGGCCTCGAGGATCCCGGCCACCATTTTCGTGACAAGCGGGTATCTCGGTGGTACCGAACAGTTCTGGTGGGATGAGCTGGAAAGCCTTTGTCTCCATCCGTCGTCTCTTCCGACGCTTCTCCGGTTGACGGTGCAGGGGCGCACCTATGAATGGGATATTGAGTCAGATGCTTCGTACAGCCCACAACAATTCGAAGTCCACCAGGATTGGAATGTCCTTCGAAAGGACGATCCCACCAGCCGTCATCGAGTCTATCGTGCGCTCTGCACGCTGCTGAGGCCGATGGCGCAGCCAGAGCGGCAAGAGACGCTTCGCGCTATTCGGGATTGGGCGGGCGCCAGACAGGTGCTCAACCAGGCATGTCGCACACTAACAAGGGAAGAGGTGCAATCGCTTGCCTTGGGACCCTGGGTAGAGGTCGGCGCGCATACCGAATCGCATCCTGTGCTGGCCCAATTGCCCATTGATTCGCAACGCCTGGAGATAAAGCAGAGCAAGCAATGCCTCGAGGGCCTTCTTGCCCGTCCGGTAAAGAGTTTTGCCTATCCCTTCGGGACGAGATCGGATTACAACGAGGAGACATCAGCCATTGTTAGGGAGCAAGGCTTCGAGCTGGCCTGTTCGAATATTCCTGAATGTGTGACACGGGGGACTGACCAATTTCAATTGCCGAGATTTGTCGTGAGAAATTGGGACGTGGACCGGTTTGAACGTACCTTGAAGTCCTGGTGGGTGGGGCTGACGGAGGACGCACACTATTCCCAGTGAGTTCACGAAATTGTAGGCAAAGCGGGGAGACGAGATGCTCGAACTGAAAGTGCGACGCAGGTATTCAGAGTTGGTAACAGCCGGGACCAGAAGTGCAATACCGCAAGTGCTTGAACTGGTGAAACGGGTCAGGTTCGTTCCCGGAACTGTGATTGACGTGGGCGACGCATTCGGTTCATTCTCCCCGTCCCGTCGATGACCATCGACGCTGTCGTAGCGAAAACTGGCGCGAGGAAGCCATTTCTGCTGAATCTGGATGTGCAGGGACCTGAACTGGATGCGTCGAGAGGAGCGCAAAGAAGCTTGCCTGAATGCGAACTCGTCGTCCTCGAAGTGTCTTTTTTCAAGTTTTTCCAGAATGGACCGGACTGCGTCGATGTCATTCTGTTCATGCAAAAACGAGGTTTTGTGCCGTATGACATCGTCGGACTGCAGTATCGCCATCTCGATCAGGCGCTCTCGCAGCCGGATGTAATGTTTGTAAAGGAACAGGGGTTGTTCCGCCGACAGGACTTTTATGCGACCCCTGCACAACGTCCCACGCAAAATCAGCAGATAGAGCGCCATCTGGATGAACTTTTCCAACGGAAGTCCCATGCCTGACGACCGCCCCTCTATTGCGATCGTGACTCCGTCATATAACCAGGCTCAGTTTCTGGCGGAAACGATGGAATCCGTTCTCAACCAAAACTATCCCAAACTCGAGTACGTGGTCATCGACGGTGGATCGTCGGATGGAAGTGTCGACATCATACGTCGTTACCAAAGCCAATTGACATATTGGGTTAGCGAACCGGATGGCGGGCAATACGATGCTATTAATAATGGATTCGCGCGGACGACGGGAGAAATCATGGCATGGTTGAACAGTGATGATAAATATACACCATGGACCTTTACGGTGGTTGCTGACATCTTCTCGGCATTCCCGCATATCGAGTGGATCACCAGCGTGCATCCGATCAGCTGGAATCAGCATGGTCAGGCGGTAGCGGTGGATTTTACGGGTGGATTCAGTCGGTTGTCCTTTGTGCGGGGAGGGAATTTCCCTGCGAGGGGCTCGCATGGTAGACGATGGATCCAACAGGAATCGACCTTTTGGCGGCGGTCGTTATGGGAGCGCGCGGGAGGGCGATTGGAGACCTCGCTCAGTCTGGCGGCAGATTTTGAGCTGTGGGCCAGGTTCTACGATCATGCCGAACTCGTTGGGGTTGGAGCGTTGCTCGGAGGATTTCGTTCTCATGGTGCGCAGAAATCGGTGCTGTGTCGAGAGCAATACATGGACGAGGCCGAGACCGTGCTACGGAGGAAGGGGTATTGGCCCATCGGAAAGCTTGAGAGTTTCACCCGGAATGCCATCTGGAAAGTAGGCCGTCAGTATTCACTGGCTCCATGGCCCAAACCTGTGCAGGCGGCGCTGTTCAGGACGGGAATCGTATATCCGTCCCGTGTACTGGTGTGGACCGAGAAGAACTGGAATATCATCAACGGGTTTACCGTCTAAGCGGGCGGAACTGTTGCTATGCGCATCCTGCAAGTGAACACAGCAGACAAAGCTGGGGGGGCTGAGTCGGTGGCGTGGCAACTGTTCCAGGCCTACCGACGGAGAGGACATTCTTCTTCGATGCTGGTTGGATTCAAGCGGAGCCAAGATCCGGACATCCATGAGTTGAAGCACGAAGAATATCGAAGTGTCTGGAGCCGAGGCTGGGCTGGATTGGCCGACAGGTTGGAGGAGTCTCTGGGGCCGGTTCGTGGGCTTAGACTGATGCAAGGCGCCCTCCGCTTCATGGTCGGGCAACCCCGACGAGCACGTGACCGAATCATGGGTCGCGAAGATTTCGATTTTCCCGCAACCGCTCATATGTTGGATCGGTTGTCGGCTCCACCAGATATCCTCCATTGCCATAACTTGCATGGCGGATGGTTGAAGGATCGTGGTTTCTTCGATCTCTCCATGCTGCCGAAGATCAGCAGGGCGGTGCCGACGGTTGTGACGCTCCATGACGCGTGGCTGCTCAGCGGGCACTGCGCACATTCGTTCGAGTGTGACCGATGGAAAACTGGCTGTGGTGAATGTCCTGATTTGACCATCTATCCGTCGATTGCTCGCGATGGTACGGCGCACAACTGGCGCCGGAAACGAAATATCTATTCCGGCAGTAGATTGTTTGTCGCGACACCATCACGCTGGCTGATGGAAAAGGTGGACGCGTCGATTCTAAGTCTGACAAGTGTCGAACGACGAGTCATCCCAAATGGCGTTGATCTGTCAATTTTTGTTCCAGCCGAGAAGCAGCACGCACGGGCCAGCCTTGGACTGGAACCTCACGCAAATATTCTGCTGTTTGCGGCAAATGGGATCAAAGACAACGTATGGAAAGACTACCGGACGTTGCGGCACGCTCTGTTGACGATGGCGGCGGTGATGAAAGACCACCGGCTTCTGCTTCTCGCGTTGGGTGACGAAGCGGAAACGGAGACCATCGGTTCCGCCAAGGTGCAATTTGTTCCGTATGAGCAGGACCCGCAGCGGGTTGCTTTGTACTATCAAGCCGCCGACGTGTACCTGCACGCGGCTCGTGCCGACACCTATCCAAACACCGTGATGGAAGCTGCGGCGTGTGGAACGCCGGTCATCGCAACTGCAGTAGGAGGCATTCCCGAGCAGATCGTCGAAGGCCGATCTGGCTTTCTTGTTCCGGCCGGAGATCCCGACTCCATGGCCCGTCAGGCTAGACTCCTTCTGACCCAGGCGGACCGTCATCGCGTGATGTCGGCGGAGGCGGCGCAATTCGCGAAGGACCGGTTCGATCTGGCTAGGCAGGTCCAGGTTTATTTGGATTGGTATGAAGAAATTCTCTGCTCTTCAGCGCGTGCGACGGAGATAGCGGCCCATGCCAGCTAAGGTCATGCTCCTGGCGATCGGCCTGGAAGTCGGCGGAACGGAAACACACGTGCTTGAATTGGCGTCACGGATTGATCGGTCTCGATTCGACATCATAGTATGTGCCATGAAGTCCGGCGGAGCGGTGGCCGGGGAACTACAGTCACGCGGTGTCAAAGTGATATCCCTCGATGGGGCAGGGAAACTCGATGTTCGAGTTTTGATCAGGCTCTTCAAAGTGCTTCAGACGGAGCAGCCCGATGTGATCCAGGCGTTCTTGTTTTGGGCGAATGTTGCCGCCCGTGCATGCGGACGCATTTTGCGGGCGTTTCCCGTGATTTCATCCTATCATGATGAAGTCGTCAGTGAGGGGCGGCTCATGCGCCTCCTGGATCGGCTGACACTGCAATGGACACAGACAATCGTGTGTTGTTCTGAAGCCGTCCGCCGTTCGGTGGACTTGCAAATTGGAGAGACGGGCAACCGCTGTACGATCATTCCTTTCGGGGTCGATGTGGACTACCTGAAGAACGCCGAGGCTGCGACGCGGCAAGAGTTGGGGCTTCGAGAGGAAGGGCTCGTTATTGGAACTGTGTGTCGATTGGTAGAGCCTAAGAAAGGCCTGAGCGTATTGCTCAAAGCCATGGGGGAGCTGAAACATCGCCACGGAAAGCCACCATGCCAACTGCTGATCGTTGGCGATGGACCTTCTCGAAGCATGCTCGAAGAGTTGTGTGAGCGGTTAGGCCTCACCGCCTGGGTGGTCTTTGCTGGGACCAGGCGGGATATTCCGCGGGTGCTCCATTCGCTCGATGTGTTCGTATTGTCGTCCTTGTACGAAGGATTCGGCATTGCGATTCTTGAGGCGATGGCCGCGGGTAAGCCGGTCATTGCCACCCACGTGGGCGGCATTCCGGAATTCGTCGTCCCCGGTGAAACCGGCGTCTTAGTAGAACCTGGGAATAGCGCCTCCCTAGCCGATGCAATTGAGGGTCTCTTGGCTGATTCCGAGCAAGCTAGACACATGGGGATTAAGGGACAAGATCGAGCGCAAAGGCAATTCGGCATATCAGGAGTCGTACGGAGACACGAGCAAGTCTACGAGGCTTGCCTTGTCCGTGCTTGATACAGCAGAGATAGGCCACCCGATCGATGATGAACCGGTGAGTGTATTGTGACGTATTTACTTTGCCTGACATTCGCCCTGTCGCTGTTGCTGTCCCTGTACGGTGTCCCTATTGCCAGGCAGGCGGCGCTGAAGTTCGGCATTGTTGATGCTCCTGACGGACATCTAAAACACCAGAAGGAACCAGTACCGTATTTCGGCGGGTTGGCAATTTACCTGGCGTTTCTCATGAGTCTGGCTTTCACATTTGAGTTTCGACAGGACGTGCTGGGCATCATCCTTGGCGGAACAATTGTCGTCATGCTGGGGCTGATCGACGATTTTGGCGTGCTCACCCCCACGACCAAGCTGATCGGCCAGCTCCTCGCAGTATTCGTACTGATCAAAAGCGGGATTCGCATCCAAATCGCGGCGCTGCCGGAATGGCTGGATCTTACCCTGACAGTATTTTGGATGGTCGGGCTCATCAATGCTTTTAACTTGTTGGATATCATGGATGGCCTTTCGGCCGGGGTAGGTACGCTCAGCGCAGCAGGTTTGCTTATCGCAGCCTTACTCCAAGGTGATCAGGTCGTCGCATTCATGTTGGCCGCATTGATTGGAAGCCTTGTGGGTTTTCTGAAATATAACTGGCAGCCGGCTCGGATCTACATGGGTGATACGGGTGCCATGTTCATTGGCCTGCTACTCGGCGCCATGGCAATGATCGGTAAATATCCGAGCGACCATCCGGTGTCACTGCTGACCCCCGTGTTTATCTTGGGGATTCCAATCTTTGATACTCTCTTCGTCATGTATATCCGTTATCAACGGGGCCTGCCGATATTTTGGGGGAGCCCCGACCATATTGCGATTCGACTCCGGCATTGGGGCATGTCGGTCCAACAAGTCGTGCTAGTCAGTTACGCTGCAACTGGCGTGGTCGGAGGGGTGGGGCTCATGCTGATGATGGTCGATCATCAGGTCGCGTGGATGCTCTGTCTTGGAACCATTGGCGCTCTACTTACCGCAACGCTGACTCTAAAACGAATCGAAGTCAGAAAACCAGGATCATCAGGTGCGGAAACTTCCTTGGAAGAAAGAAGGCGTGCAGCATGATTCTGATCGTCGGCGCCGGCCTCGCCGGGTTGAGTACAGCCTATCATCTCACCGGAATTCCATACCGACTCTATGAGCGCGAGTCTGATGTGGGCGGTCTGTGCCGATCCTATCGTAAGGATGGGTTTACATTCGACTACACCGGGCACCTGCTACATTTCCGCCAGCCGCAGATCAAGGCATTGGTGGAGCATTTACTCGCCGAAAAACTCCAGAAACACAGCCGAAAATCGTTCATCTACTCACACCAGACGTACACGGAATATCCATTTCAGGTGAACACCCACGGCCTTCCGCCTGAAGTCGTGCACGAGTGCCTGATGGGGTTCATTACCACGCTACTACGTCCGGCACCAACCATTGACCCGAAAGACCGTTCTTTCAAGCAGTGGATTCTAGACAATCTTGGGGAGGGGATGGCCAAACATTTCATGGTCCCGTTCAACGAAAAACTGTGGAAGGTGTCCTTGGATGAACTCACTTCAGATTGGGTGTCGTGGCTGGTGCCCAAGCCGGAGTTAAAGGACGTGATCAATGGCGCATTAGGCATCAAAGACAAAGCCTTCGGCTACAATCCATCGTTCCTCTATCCTGCTGCGGACGGTATCAGGGCACTGCCGGAGTCCTTCCTGCCGGGCATTGCGGGTGTGGCCAACGACATGGAATTGATGGAAGTCGATATCAAACGTCGGCAAGCACTCTTCCGTAATCAACGCAACGGAGCGAGCATCACCCAACACTATGAGTCGCTGGTCTCAACCATTCCAGTCCCAGAACTCGTGCGTCGATGTCTCGATTTTCCAGCGCATCTCAAAGAAGCAGCGGAAGGACTGCGGTGGGTATCGGTGTATAACCTCAACATGGCTGTGGCTCGTGAACAGGTCTCCGATAAACACTGGCTGTATTTCCCTGAATCGGAGTACCCCTTTTACCGAGTCGGATTCCCTATGAATTTTTCTCCGTCGTTGGGACGGCCTGGTTGCAGTTCAATGTACGTCGAGATCTCCCACCGACCTACGGAGCATCAGTCCGAGGAACAACTGGTCGAACACGCCCGGCTAGGACTAGAGCGTGCCGGCATCTTACAAACCACCGATGAACTTGTCGTCTCTGACGTTAAGAATCTGCACTACGCGTATGTGTACTTTGACCGCCATCGTGCTAAGGCAGTGCCGGCGATTCAAGCTGAGCTCGAACGCCGAGGCATTTACTCGATCGGACGCTATGGGCGGTGGGAACATACCTCGATGGAAGACGCGATTGGGCAGGGGAAGCAGTTGGCGGAGCGGCTACGCACACAAGCCTCGTATCGCGTGTCGGCGTAGGTCTGACAGTGAAGACCGTCTGCCATGTCATTACCAAACTCGAATTAGGTGGCGCCCAAGAGGTCGCGCTGTACACCGTCGCGCATCTCGACCGTGCTCGATTTCACGCCGCTCTTGTTTCAGGCCCTGGTGGACTCCTGACCAAGGAGGCCGAGGCACTGCCTGATGTTGAACTTTCGATCGTCCCTTCACTTGGTCGCTCAATTAATCCCTGGCATGACTGCAAAGCACTCATCCACTTGTTTCGACATTTTAAACGGATTCAGCCATCAATCGTTCATACACATAGCTCTAAAGCAGGAATTCTCGGTCGTTTGGCTGCCTGGCTTGCAGGAGTGCCTGTCATCATTCACACGATTCATGGTTATGGTATCACCCCGAAGCAGCCTTGGTGGCTCCAACTCTGGCTCATCCTGCTTGAACGATTGACCGGCCTGATCACAACACATTGGATTGCTGTGTCGCAGGTCGATCTTACCAAGGGAATAGCTTGGCGACTGTTTCGATGTGACGAGGTATCGCTGATCCGTCCAGGTATCGATCCGACGCCATTTCTCAAGCAACTCGACTCCCAAACACGTACAACACTACGGGCAGAGCTCGGGGCCGCATCGGACCACTGGCTAGTGGGGACCGTCGCCTGCCTCAAACCACAAAAAGCTCCACAAGATTTTATTGCGGTGGCCAAGCACGTTTGCGATGCAGTGCCTCACGCTCGGTTCGTTTTGATTGGAGACGGAGAATTGCGCCCCCAGGTTGAGGCACTGATTCGGAAATACGGATTGGACGGTCGATGTTACCTAACTGGTTGGCGGCGCGATGTTCCCAACGTAATGCAGGCTCTTGACGCATTTCTCCTGACATCTCATTGGGAGGGATTGCCACGCTTGTTGTTAGAGGCAATTACCGTAGGCTTTCCTATTGTGGCTACGAGAGCGGGTGGGGCGGAAGAAAATTTCGTTTATGGGAGG
>JBKKBQ010000264.1:0-5978 GCA_046714015.1 Nitrospira sp. | reverse complement strand
CCATCGATAAGATCGCCACAAAGCTCTAGCGGCACTCACATCGTGTCAACCGGGTCCTCGCTGCAGGGCGCGATTTGTATTTCTCCCTTAACAAGCTCGTCCTAAATGAGCGTGTGACATGGTCGTGGGGCTATGCACGGTTGAATTGTTTATCTCCGAAAGCCAGTCGCTCAAGGATAAACGACAGGTGCTTCATAGCCTTAAAGACCGACTCCGTGGAAAGTTCAACCTTTCAGTCGCCGAAGTGGACGGTCAAGACCTTTGGCAGAAGGCCGTGCTCGGGATGGCTTGTGTCGCGAATGAAGGTGGCCACGTGAACCAGGTGCTCGAGCAAGCGTTGAATCTGATCAAAAGCATGCCGGCAGTCGAGCTTGTCAGAACTCAACGGGAATTGCTCTAACTGTCTCACAATGCTGGAGCTTGTCACGGCTGGGTCAGCAAGATGTCGAAGACGACCTACAAAAGGGCAGACCGGGTGGCCGACCAGATTCGAATGGAAGTGGCGGACATCCTCATGCGAAAAATTAAGGATCCCAGAGTGCATGGTGTCACGGTTACCGATGTAGAACTGACAGGGGATTTGCGCATCGCTCATATTTTTGTCACGACCATGGAAACGGGGGAGGCTGAGCGAGAGATCTTTACCGGCCTCTCAAAAGCCAGCGGGTTTGTGCGGTCGGAATTAGGACGGCGGCTCTCGCTCCGCTACCTTCCGGATGTGATTTTTAAGAAGGATGTCAGTGGACCTCGCGGTGACCGTATCATGCAGATATTGGAAGGATTGCACGGGGAGTCTGAGCAACATGAGAACCAGGACTCTCCGACCAGTGGTCAGAAGATCGCGGACTCTTAGGAGCATGGACCGAACAGATGTCACAACCGACCAGGGGGGCGCCCTGGAAGGAGTCCTCATTGTCCACAAAGAAGCCGGATGGACGTCACACGATGTCGTCGCCAAAGTCCGAAGATTACTGGGCGGAAGCAAAGTCGGTCATGCCGGGACGCTGGACCCGAGTGCCACGGGTGTCTTACCGATCCTTGTCGGGCGGGCCACGAGAATCGCTGAGTACCTGATCAATTGGGATAAGGAATACCGTGCCGTCTTGCGCCTGGGGGAAACGACCGACACCCAGGATGCAACCGGGCAGGTGTTGACCCGGGTCGATCCCTGTGAGGTGACTGAGGACGTGCTTCAGACGGTGATCGCTCGATTCCGAGGAGTGCAACAGCAACTGCCGCCGATGTATTCAGCCGTGAAAGTCGGTGGACAGCCGCTTTACAAAGCGGCCAGAGCAGGCAGAACGGTCGATCGGGTAGAGCGGTCGATCGCGATTCATCAGCTGGAGATCGTGGCCGTTGATGGCCGTGACGTGGTCATGCGTATCGTGTGTTCAAAAGGCACGTATGTCCGCACCTTGTGTGCCGACATCGGACAGACTTTAGGCGTAGGTGGGCATCTCTATGCGCTCGAACGACGCCGTGTCGGTCCTTTGTCGATCGAACAGGCGGTGACGATCGATCAAGTTGCCGGCCATCTCGCGACGGGAACTCTTCCTATGCAGTTCATTTCGTTGGACCAACTCCTCTCCCAGCTCCCGGCGGTGGTTGTGAACGCGGAGCAGGCCCAGCGTGTCCTGCACGGCTCGCCTATTTTCCCTGTGGAAGTCGGGCAACTGCCCGCTTCTCCTTCCCCTGTCTCCGTACGTCTGAAGAATGAGGCAGGTCAGCTGCTGGCGATTGGAACTCACGATACAGGCGGTGTGGGGCCGATTAGGATTCGTAAGGTGCTCAGTCTTTCGATTCATTAAGCAAGGTAAAAGGAGCAGCGATGGCATTACTAAAAGAAGCAAAGACGGAACTCATCAAGCAATATCAGCAGCATGACAAGGATTCCGGGTCGCCGGAAGTTCAGATTGCCGTGTTGACCAACCGGATTACATATCTTACCGAACATTTCAAGACCCATAAAAAGGATCACCATTCGCGGCGTGGGTTGTTGCAGCTGGTCGGGCGCAGACGACGTTTGCTGGACTATCTCCGTGGCGTGGATGACGCGCGTTACCGAGCCGTGATCGATCGACTCGGCATTCGCAAGTAATCGGTCGTACGAACAGCGGCGTTGACCGGCGCCTTAGGAGCCTGTCAGACATTGACCTTTCTACTGCGGTGAACGATGTACCGACATCTGCTTTGTTCTCGGCCACGAAAAATCCTCAGCGTATTCCAGCGGATACGCCTCCGGTTTTTCGTGGCCGGTGGCCTCGCATCTGCCGGCACCTCCTTCGCCCGTCACGAATGCCATGTCCGACAGGCTCCGCGCATCGTTCGAATTTCCCACAGATGAACACCGACATGCGCTTCACCCGAGCAATGTTAATGTTGAATCGGAGCTCTGCCTCTCTCATCATTCAACATTGAGCATTGAACATTATGAGCGGAGCGTATCTCAGTGGGCATCTGTGGATCTAACCAGAGGAGACCATAGATGGTACACGTCGTAGAAGTCGACATTGCAGGTCGGACCCTCCGCCTTGAAACCGGTCGCGTCGCCAAGCAAGCTGACGGATCAATTTGGGCCTCGTATGGCGACACGGTCGTTCTCGCGACAGCCGTGGCTGCGCAAACGGCTAAACCTGGCATCGATTTCCTTCCGTTGACCGTCGACTACCAAGAAAGGGCCTACGCGGCCGGAAAAATCCCTGGAGGGTACTTCAAGCGAGAAGGTCGACCGGCTGAAAAGGAAGTCCTGACAAGCCGCTTGATCGACCGTCCGCTCCGCCCGTTGTTTCCCGAAGGCTACTATTACGAAACGCAGGTCATTGCCTCGGTCCTGTCGGCAGATAAGACCGGCTCTTCCGACGTCATCGGAATTACCGCGGCATCAGCCGCTCTCGCGGTGTCGAACATTCCGTTCAACGGTCCTGTTGCAGGGGTGAAGATCGGTCGGGTCAACGGCCGGCTCGTCGTCAATCCTGACCTCGAAACAATGGAGCAGAGCGAGCTGCATCTGGTGGTGGCGGGCACCGCAGATGCGGTGATGATGGTGGAGGTAGGTGCCAATGAATTATCCGAGCAGACGATGCTCGAGGCGCTGGAGCTGGCTCACGCCGAGATCAAAAAAATCGTCAAGCAAATCGAAGAATTGTCACGGAAAGTAGGCAGGGTGAAGCGAGAGGTCGTGCCGGAGTCGATCGCCCCCGGGTTGCAGTCTGAGATCAAGACGTTAGTTGCGCAACCCATTCGTGACGCCATCATGATTGCCAACAAGACTGCCCGACAGGAGCGGTTGGACCAAGTTCTGGCCGACACCATCGCAAAGTTGAAAAAGCCAGATGATCCCTTGAGCGAACGGCACATTAAGATTGTGTTCCATCAATTGGAATACACAGAAGTCCGAAAGATGATTTTGGAGAAACGATCTCGTGCCGACGGACGTGGTCCTGCCGATATTCGTCCGATCACCTGCGAGGTCGGGACCTTGCCGCGCGCCCATGGTTCCGCGATCTTTACCCGTGGCGAAACACAGAGCTTGGCGGTCGTGACACTCGGGACTACCGACGATGAACAGCGCATCGACGCATTGGAAGGCGAGTACATGCGGGCATTCATGCTGCATTACAACTTCCCGCCGTTCAGCGTCGGTGAGGCGCGACCGCTCCGCTCACCGGGCAGGCGTGAGGTCGGGCACGGAGCGTTGGCTGAACGGGCGTTGAAGCCGGTCATTCCGAAGAAGGATGTTTTCCCCTACACCTTACGGATTGTGTCTGAAATTCTGGAATCCAATGGATCTTCCTCGATGGCCACCGTGTGTGGTGGGACGCTGGCCATGATGGACGCAGGCGTTCCGATCAAGGAGCCGGTCGCCGGCATTGCCATGGGATTGATCAAAGAAGGGGACGACGTCATTATCTTGTCGGACATCCTGGGCCTTGAAGATCATCTGGGCGATATGGATTTCAAGGTCTGCGGGACCAAGAACGGCGTGACGGCACTTCAAATGGACATCAAGATCGGCGGCATTACCATGGCGTTGATGCAGCAAGCCTTGGAGCAGGCCCGGTCGGGACGCCTCCACATTCTCAGCCATATGTCGAAGGCCCTCACCGGTTCCCGCGCCGACTTATCGCAGTTTGCACCACGCATCTACACCATGAAGGTCAAGCAGGACAAGATTCGAGACATTATCGGCCAGGGCGGCAAGACCATCCGCGGGATTCAGTCGGACTGCGGGGTCAAGATCAGCGTTGAAGATACCGGTATTGTGACCATCGCGTCCGCGGATGGCGCGTCGTTACAAAAAGCCAAGGAGATCATCACCCGCTTGACTGAGGAAGTCGAAATCGGGAAGGTTTACATGGGTACGGTGAGAAAGATTATGGACTTTGGTGCCTTCGTGGAGGTTTTGCCGGGCACGGATGGGTTGGTCCACATCTCGCAGTTGGCGCATCACCGAGTGAAAGCCGTCTCCGACGAGGTGGCGGAAGGGGATCAAATTCTTGTGAAAGTGCTGGAAATCGACAAGCAAGGCAAGATCAGGCTCAGCCGAAAGGAAACCATCCCTGCGCCGACAGGCAGCGGCGCAAAGGATTCTGCGGGCGGGTAGCACTTGTACCGCAAGCTCATCCTCGAGAATGGGATTCGCTTGGTCACCGAGCGAATCCCGACCCTCAAATCCGTCACGGTCGGAATCTGGGTTAATGCGGGCTCTCGTGACGAAAGCCCCGCACAGGCCGGGTATTCCCACTTCATCGAGCATATGTTGTTCAAAGGAACGACCGCTCGTTCGGCGACGGACATCTCTCGTGAAATCGATGCGTTGGGAGGCGAGATGAACGCCTTCACGACGCGCGAAACCACGACATACTACGTCAAGGTCTTGGATCAACACCTCCCTGAAGCCCTCGACCTTCTGGCGGATTTGTTCCTCCGGTCACGACTCGGAATGAAAGAAATTGAAAAGGAAAAACAGGTCATCCTTGAAGAGATCCGCATGGTGCAAGACGACCCCGAGGATCTCGTTCAGGAGCTGCATACCAAGTTAGTGATGGGGCGACATCCTTTGAGCCGTCCGATCCTTGGGCGGGAATCCACGGTCCTTCAGATCACCCGACAAGCTCTTCTCGAGTATATCGACACGCACTATCGTCCCCAAGACATCGTGCTCGCCGTAGCCGGAAATTTCAATCAACAGCAACTCGAAAAAACAATGGCTCGCACTTTTGGACGCTATCGTCCTTCGAACCGCATTCTCCCTCACACACGTCGGCCTCCCGAACTGTGCGGCGGTGTGACGATGAAACAAAAGCCATTGGAGCAGGTGCACCTCTGCGTGGGGTTCAAGGGGGTGGCCGCCGGGCATAAGGACCGCTATGCGGCCTATGCGCTGAACAGTATGCTGGGTGGCAGTGTCAGCTCGCGACTGTTCCAGGAGATCCGAGAAAAACGCGGTTTGGCCTATTCAGTCTACTCGTTTTTGTCCGGCTACTCCGATGGCGGCACGATGACGGTTTATGCTGGAATTCGAGCACGAGAAGCTGGGCAGGTCCTGGAATTGATCAATCGTGAAATTAGGAAACTGGCCAGAAATGGGATCGACGGTGCCGAACTCAAACGCACGAAGGATCAAATGAAAGGGAGCCTCATGTTGAGCTTGGAGAGTTCACATAGTCGGATGAACAAGCTTGCCAAAGATGAGCTGATTGCCGGGACACACACGACCCTGGAGGATCTGATTGCGGAGATCGATGGCGTGACCGAGCATCAAGTATTTCAGACCGCACAGAACTTGTTTGCCGGCGACAGTATTGCGTTAACCGGATTGGGTCCTCTTTCTTCGCGTCAAGCGGGGGAGTTAAGCGCAAACTTTTCGTGACCGCCAGTTGACGCACAAGATGACCAATTAAATGAACTCGCAACAGCTTGTTATTCATGACATTTTTCACAAGTTACCCTAGGTCGGAATCCGTCAAACATTTCCT
>JBKKBQ010000263.1:0-5265 GCA_046714015.1 Nitrospira sp. | reverse complement strand
ACGTGGGAGACAGGGTGACGGTCTTTCCACCTCGGTATCGGTCGGCATTGATGCAACGAGCTTGCGCCGTCGTTCCGATTCATCTGATTCATCTGCCGCTGGTGCGTCCGTTGTCATATGCGGTGTTGTCATTCGTGCGTGGCCTGATGCGGGCACTCGTGACCAAACCGGATATCGTGTATTACCGATGGATGGATAGCCCACACGCATTACTCTTAGCCAAGCTTCTCGGTGTGCCATGCGTCTGCGAGGTGAACGGCGAACCGGTTCCCGATTGGCCTGAGAACCAGAGAAAGTGTGTCCGTGGGTTCAAGCAGTGGTTGGCCCAGCTGGCGTTGAAACGCTGCGATCGTATTGTGGTTCTGACGGAGGGATTGCGGACATTGCTTCAGGAACGTTATGGGGTCCCGTTTGAGCGGATTGTCGTACTTCCGAGCGGAACTGATGTGCAACGGTTTGCCGCACGAGATGCGGTGGCCTGTCGCCTGGAACTGGGTCTCTTGCCGAATCGTCCATACGTTGGGTTCGTCGGAAGCTTCTATCGATACCAGGGGTTGGCTTGTCTGCTCGACGCGATGATTTCTGTCAGACAGGTCTATCCCTCGGCTGAGTTGCTGTTGGTCGGGGACGGGGAAGCGACTGAAGAACTGAAGCAGCAGGCCAAGGGGATGGGACTCGAGGGCAGTATTACGTGGGTCGGTCGAGTCCCTTATTGGGAGGTGCCGACTTGGATTGGTGCTATGAGCGTGTGTGTTGCCCCATTCCGCGGGGATCGAGGAGAAACGTCGCCGGTGAAACTCTTCGACTATTTGGCCTGTCATCGTCCGGTTGTCGCAAGCGCGATCCCGAGCGTCGTTTCGACATTTACTGCGGACAGTGGCGTGCGACTTGTCCAGCCGGACGATCCCCGTCCGCTGGCCGACGCGATCCTTGCCCTCTTGAATGATCCAGGTCTGTGCGCGGTACTAGGTAGGCAGGGGCGCCAATTTGTGGAAGAGCGGTTCTCCTGGACGGCGATCGTAGAGCAACTTCGTCAATGGGTCGGCCAAGATCTGGGAGTCATCCGGCATGCACATTCTCACGTATTGTGATGAAGACATCGGAGTGGCGGCCGGCGGTTCCAGGCAGGTGCTGGAACTTGCCAAGGCGCTCGCATTGCGCGGTCATGAAGTCACCTTAGTGGCTCCGCAGTCCGAGCATGAGAGAGTTGCGCTCATGCCGTCGACTGGGGTGCAAGCTGTATTTGTCCCGGTTGTGCGGTGGGGTGGACTACGCCCTTTTTCTTTTTTCTGGGGTTCCATGAGAATGTTGAAAAAGCTTTTGTCGACAACGCGCCCGGAGGTGTTGATATGGTTTGATTCTCCGGGGCAGATGGCCCCGCTCTGGGCACTTAGAAAGAGCACCTGTCCGGTCGTGTATTTTGTGAACGGTCTTCCTCTTGAAGAAGTCCAGGGTGCGTGGCGCCGCCCGCCTCTTCGTGAATGGTTGACCTATGGCCTTCGTCTCGCATCGAGAAAGGCGAATGCGTTGGTAAGTGTGTGTCCTGAGGTGTTGGTTGGTCTGCGAAACCTAGAACCAGTGGATGGAACGCAATGTTCGGTCATCAGAAACGGGGTGGATCCCGGTCGCTTCTTTCCACAGCCTCAAGAAAAAGTCAGAGCAGAACTCGGGCTCACCGCTCAAGGTCCTTACATCGTGTTTGTCGGTGGGTTCTTCCCTTGGCATGGCCTCGACACACTTATTGAGGCCATCGCTATCGTTGCGAAGTCGTTTCCAACGGTTCAATGTCTCTTGGTTGGAGATGGACAAACCAAAATGGCCCTCGAAGAACAGGTGCTACAGTTGCAACTCTCGGCCCACGTTCAATTCACCGGGCGTGTCGACTTTGACATGGTACCCAAATGGATTGCGGCTTCCGATGTTTGTGTCGTGCTGCATCGGCAAACGCGTTCCTATCCTGGAGATTCCATGAAACTCTGGGAATACATGGCCTGTGGACGCCCCATCGTCGCAACAGCCGGTCCCGGGTATGGAGAGACCTTGGAAGAGCTGCACTGTGGTTTATCGGCTAAAGCGGATGATCCTACCGACCTTGCCCGCCAACTTCTTTGTCTCTTGGTTGACCGGAGTCTTCGCAGAAATATGGGAGAACGAGGACGAACGGCAGTGATCCGATCTCATACCTGGGCGGCGCGCGCTGAACAGTTGGAACAGGTGTGTCGTCAGGCAATCGGCGGAATGAAAGCAGCCGCGTGACTGAATCATTGTTACAGAAAGACGACGGTTCGATGGGCGTGAGTTGCGACAATCAGGAATCGACCTCGCTACGCATCCGTCACCGAATCTTCCGGGCCGGTTGGTGGGCCGCCGGGGGATTTGTTTTGGATAAGGCAATGGGCGCGATCCAACTCGTGCTGGTGGCACGCCTCCTGACTCCATCGGATTTCGGGGTGATGGCAGCATCGGCTGCCATCGTCTTGGCGTTCGTGACGATCAGCGAGTTGGGTCTCGAATCAGGCTTGGTCTCCAAGCCACATGTCGAGCAAGAGGACTTGGCAGTGGTGTGGACATTGGCGATGGGGCGTGGGGCTGCCATGGCTCTATGTCTCTGGGCATCGGCCGATCTGATCGGTCAAGCGATGCAGATGGCGCAACTGCCTGAGGTCCTGCGTGTTCACGCGTGGGCACTCGTCCTGCAAGGATTGCACAGCCCCGGGATGGCCATACTCCTGAAGAATCTCGACTTTAAACGACGTGTCACGCTGGATCTCCTCCGCCGTGCGATCGAGACCGGCGTGACCATCTCGCTTGCGTTCTGGTTTCGAAACGTGTGGGCGCTTTTGGCAGGACAACTGGTGGGATTGTGCGTCAGTAGTCTGCTGTCGTTCAGGGCGGCTCCGTTCACGCCGCGTCTATCGCTTCACCGGCCCTCGCTGAACTACGTTCTGCGGTACGGCGCGCACTTAAACGTCACGGCGCTCTGTATCTTCGGTGTCATGAGCGGTGGAGAACTGGTCATCGGCCGCATCCTCGGACAAGAGGCGCTGGGTCTCTATCAGATTGCACTTGCGATTCCTCTCTTGATCGGTGTGCGGGCCACGACCTTGATACATCAGCTCAGCGTGCCGACCTATGCGCTTTTCCAGAATGATCGGCCCGGGCTTGCGCGTGTCTTCGAACTACAAATGGGATTGGCCGGCCTGCTCTTCATTCCGCCTGCAGTCGGGGTTGCAGTCCTCGCCCCCGTGATCGTACCGCTTGCCTTCGGGACGCAATGGCTGTCCATCATCGATCCCTTGAGAATTCTCTGCCTGTACGCCCTGTGCGCGGGGTTGTCGAGCGCGATGACGGCCTTGCATTACGGCGTGAATCGCGTCGATCTCCAGATGAAGAGTTGGGTGACGCAATTCCTCGTCTACGCGGCGGTGATCGTACCGCTGATATGGTATGCCGGCATCGCCGGCGCAGCCGCCGCTCTCGCCGTCTGTTATCTGGTCGGTCTTGCACTGCAATGGATCGGGACACGAGCAATTATCGGAACGACGGCAGATGGGATCTTGTGGTCCATCGGACGCGCCGGCGGTGTTGCCGCCCTTCTCACCGGGAGCTTTGTTCTGGTGATAAACGCAGGAATCGTTCCGATGATGTCGTGGCTAGTCCTGGCTGTCTGTATAGGAGTGTTGGGGTGGTACTGCTGGCACGTGTGGTCCGTCGAGGTTCCACGGTTCAAAGTGCTCTGGGAGCATCACTGAGGGAAGATCGTGATCACATCTGTCGTAAAAACTTGGTGGAACCGCCGATATCCGAATTGGGTCGCGGAGGTTGCCCTGCGCTATTTGCCGATAACGGAAGCCATCCGAAAGCAGTCCCCACAGAGGTTGATTCTTGAAGTCGGGATCAACGGCTCTGGCTTGACCACCTATCTTCCCCTGCCTGTTGTCGGAGTCGATTGTGTCATGGGAAGCGCACGGTCACCGCTGGTGACTCCGATCGTGGCGCGAGGGCAGGCGTTACCGTTTCAGGCGGAAGCTTTCGATTATGCGGTGTGTATGGATACGCTTGAACACATCGAGGGATCCGAGCGGAGCCGGGTTCTGGGGGAGCTGATGCGAGTCACAAAGCGGCGAGTGTATCTCGGGTGCCCGATGGGATCAGAAGCCGAGCAGCAGGACCGAGAGCTTCAGTGCTACTACAGGACGCACAACGGCGGATCATTTGCCTTTCTGGATGAGCATGTCGCCAATGGACTCCCTCGAGTGGAAACGGTTCTGGCAGAGATCCAGGAGCTGGCCGGGCGGAGTGGACGGTTTATTCAGATTCGTTGTGAAGCGAATCTGAATCTCCTGGTCCATCGACTGCTGCTTCGTCTGTGGATGAGAAGAGATCCTGTCAGCTACGTTCTGCACCGTCTTGCAGTCCTCTTGGTGCATCTGCGTCACTGGCTCAATGTCGGTTCCTGTTATCGACAGATTATCATGGTGGATTTTGAGGTGCGGTGAATGATGATGGTGAAGAGTACAACTCCCGGGCCATCATCAGCGATTGATCTGTCGATTGCGATCGTCAGTTTCAACACCCGAACATTGCTGCTCGACTGTCTTCAATCGGTGTTCGAGTCCACTCTCACGACCCGATTCGAAGTGATCGTCGTCGACAACCACTCTATTGACAACACCGTGGAAGCAGTTCGAGCTGAATTCCCCACGGTACGAATCATCATGAATCAAGAGAATCGCGGTTTCGCGAAGGGCGTCAACCAGGCGTTGGCAATCAGTGCCGGGCGCTATCTGCTCATGTTGAACAGCGATACACGAGTACAGAAGCCGGCCTTGGATCGGATGGCGGCTTGCCTTGATGAAGAGCCGAAGATCGGCGCTGTGGGATGCCAACAATGGACGGGAGAGGGCCAGCTGTACCAGTGCTGTTTCCAGTTCCCTTCGATCCGGGATCATCTCATTCACGCATCTTTATTTCGAAAAGTTGCTCCGGCCTGGCAGGAGGCATTGGCGGCAAGGCAGGCCATCGACTGCACGAAATCGCAAGATGTGGATTGGATTAATGGAGCCTGTTTGATGGTCCGGACGGATCTGATGAAGTCATGCGGCGGCTTGGATGAGGGTTACTTTATGTATTTTGAAGATGTCGATTTATGCCGAGCCCTTCACCAGCGCGGCTATCGCATTCGGCATCTGGCGGACGCCCATATTGTGCACCTGCTCGGCAAGAGCGGAGAACGAGACCGTACTCGACTCAACGTCGTATGGG
>JBKKBQ010000262.1:0-3441 GCA_046714015.1 Nitrospira sp. | reverse complement strand
CCGCGCCTCCTAGAGCGCATCATGACTCAGCCGAAACCGACCGAGGCCTTTCGGGGGTTTGCCGGATTTGCTGGATGGGCCCCGGGGCAACTCGAACTTGAGATGCGTGACGGGGCATGGGGAGTCTTGCCGTCAACTGCGTTCGATATCTTCGATAAAGACCCGGCCATGCTCTGGCCGGACAGCATCAGCCGTCTTCAGGCCCCCCGAACTATTTCCAATGAACGATAGACGCTAGGCCGGCTTGTCTGTGCACCGGTGAGAATCCTGGAAAAGAATGAAAAGGGATAGGGGAGAAACCGGCTCAATACTCGCAGCTCTCCTGCCCGAAGTCGTGGCGCTATGTTCTTATGTTCTGTGGCTGCCAGATTGGCGGAATTGGTTCACCTGCGCCACACGCATGAGCGCTTTCCCGTCCTGAAACCCTAACACATATCGGTCGAATAGGATGGGGGACTGCCTCCGATACTTGTTGGCATGGTCACGACGAAGAACGGCATCGCGTAGCCCTTCTTCTTCAGCACGCCAGGCTTCCACCTCAAGATCGATCCGTGCCTTTGCCCTCTGCCGCCGGCACCAGACAATGCGGAATGTCACAGGATTGCTCGTAGCGTCCATGGCGTCCTCCTTGGTTGACAGGTCTGAATTGTACTTTGCACAGATTGAGCAAGGAGGGTGCCTGTAGGGTGACCTCTTACACCTTCCGTTCCTGTCCCCTCACACCAATTGGATTTTCAATAGCTTCCGAATTGGTGAGAGTGCGTCGAGGGGACTCCTCAAACCTTGAGATGCGGTACATATTCGGGCGGTGTCTGTAGGGTTCTGAGTGCAGTCGGAGACAAGTTGTACCTACGGATGACCTAATAAAGTTTAGAGAAACCGAGTCGGACTTACCATAAGAGTTCTTTAACATATCGGCTCTATCTCTTCCTGCCTCGCACTCTAGAAGACACCGGGACATAATCCTCTTGAGCGCTTCGCCAGTTCCTCGACTCAAAGGGGTCGATCCATGTCTCGTTGGATCCCATCAGATTTGTGGGCCTTGTTCCTGATGTGTGTCGTAGTGGTCTGCTTCGCCGCCCATGGTTATGTGGCTCAGGAAGGCCATGACGGGCAGTTTGCTCCAGAGTTCCATGACCCCTCAGATTCGGGCTACGAGATTCCGGGTCTTTCGTTCCGGCTGTTTGTCGATCGAGGGATGAAAGGGACCGTTCGCGGCTCACTCGATGAGACCGAGGGCAACGCTGCTCTTCGGACGGTGATCGATACCTTTTCTTATCTGAATCAACATCGACACACCTATCCACGGTTCGATGAAGCGGTGAGCAAGGGAATGCTCGATCGCGTCATCCTTCAACCGAGCGTACGGAACCATGAGGGAAAGTCCTTCCCATTCCTGGTCGTGCGGACGGTGGACCATGGTCGGGTCAGGTTGCTGATCAGTGCGTCGTCGATGAAAGAAGGAGGATAACTTGGAGCCGTTGAACGGTTTGCCCCGACGCTGGCGCGAGAGTTCCAGTGGGTGGTCAGTAAAGCAGAGACCGGTCGGATGCCGAATACGGTCTCCAATGAACGGGACCTCAGGCATGCGCCGATCCGAAGCGACAAAGAGATCCGGGCCCTCTCTGGTGAAGAGCGGGTATTGCTGCTTCAACGGCTTTTCAAAACATATTTGCGCACCGTTGATGACCAACGGAGTTTGGAGGGGCAGTCCTACTACGAGGTCGGCAGCACTAGCTTGGTTGCGCCAAGTCAGCCGGATTCCACGATCAAGTTTTATGATATTCGGGTTCGCGAAGCCTTACAGAAGATCGCGCGGGAGCCAGTATTTCTTGAACGCACACCGCTGGCGGTTACAAGCCTCTTGAACGGAAATATCTGGAACGTGGCATTCGCCAAGATTGAACAGCGCGATTGGGCAACGAGGACCAGGGTGGAGCCGGCAGACAAGGCGGTGAGGGTTGGGGAGCCAGGACGATTGATTCAACCAGCCGCGATTCTGGTCAACCTCCATCGGATGACGGCTCCGGACGATCCTTTTAATGCCAACACAAAGTATCTTCCGATGGGTGCGCTTTCCATCGACCAGTTGGCACTCGCCATCGCAAAGGAAATTCAACAGAACATCGTTGAGAAATCACAGACCGGCCACATCGCGCAAGATGCCCTCTCGGCACCGAAGTAGTGTGCGCCTGGTCATAGTGTCGAGCACGATTTATAGCCCATGACGCACAGTAAATAACCCTTCAACCTTCGCTCCTGTTGCATCGGCGTGACCGGGCATCAGCCGGCAGGTAACAGCCATTCTTCTTTCACGTGTGTTGATCAACCTTATGGTATAAGTCATGGTGTCAGCCCTGCTGTGTGATGGGCTGAAGAAGTAAACCTCCAGAGTTGAGCGGCTCATGTTTCTTCCGACGATGAAAGGGCTTTCAACGTGTCTGACCCTGTAAAGACAGTTCGCCACTTCCGGCAAATCCTGCTCTGGCCGATGCAACTCACACCTATCCGTGAGGATGCGCCGATTCAAAAGCATTGGGAGCTTTTACAGGCAACGGATTCTGGTAATCCCTGGCGGGAGGTGCTTGACGAATTCACCGGCGATCCTCGTCAGTTTCAGGAACGACATTACAGCGAGTTCGTGACGTTTCTGCCCTATGTCCAGCGCTTTCTGTATGGTGAAGGGAAGAGAACCAGGGCGGATGTCCGCGAGGAGGCCGCGATTCGTGTCTTTCGTCGCGACGATGTCGCCAAGGTGCGGATGGTTTTTCCTAGTCCCACTGCAGCACCCGTGACCTTTGCCGTGGTGCACGTGGATCTGTATTTCTTCTACGACATCGATGTGGCGATTCTGGTCGTGGAGATTTATGCCGATGACTTATCACTATCGCATGTGCAGAACTCACTCTTTCGCTTTGGCCGGTGCTATCCCACCTATTGGGAACCCGATGGGGACGGTGGGCACTGTCCCAAGCAAGTGGAATGGCTTTCCTCGGAAGGCACGGTGCTCGCCCGGTCGGACTATGATCATCGCGAGAAATACCTCTCGTTTGTCGGCCGGCATCGGTCGCTCAGTCTTGCCTCTCACTGGGAATTTCTGCTTGAACCGCTGGTGCTGCACCATTCAGAAAAAGCAGGTCCGATTCGATACCGACAGATCGAATACCATCTGATGCCAGTAATGGCGTATGTCACCCTGGATGATCCAGGGTCGCTGACTCGGGGGGAGTTCGCACGAGTGGGATTGGCTGCGGCACCGGGTAGATCCGACACGTTGCCGTTTTCGGAGCGCTATCTCCACGACTTTGAAGAACGCTATTGTTATGACCGATAATCGAACGGGCAGGGGAAGCATCCCGCTGGAACCCGATTCATGTGTACAGGCCGCGTGTTTACGATGGGCGGGGAGGCCGGAGAACCGGCGTTTGAGGACCGCAAGAC
>JBKKBQ010000261.1:0-10285 GCA_046714015.1 Nitrospira sp. | reverse complement strand
AACTGGCCAGTCCTACATAGCAGACCAAGACATAAAAAAAGTACCGGTCTTCCCAATGATTGAAGCTCATGACAAGCAGATACAGCAGCAATGACAGTAAGAAGACCCACACTTCTCGCCGGCGTAGTTTCATCAGCACTAGGGGTGTGGCTGCAACAGCCATCAAGCCGATGGGGAAAAGAATGAATTTTCCAGACAGACTTCTTGTGATTGTGTTGGCGATGTTACTAAGATAATGAAAGACAAATATCTTCGGATCATGAAGCACCACGTCTCCAAAACCTTTAAAGACCGTGGCTGCTTCTGAAACTCCGTCCCAATTAACTTTGTATCCATACATTATGGTCGCCATATTGAGATAATTCGTGTTGTAAAGAGGCGAGCCGTGATTGACATAGTTCAACCATAACCAGGGCGAGGTGATGACCAGGAAACTCACCATATGGGCAGCCGTGACTTGCAATCGCTTCCGGAACGGCAGTTCAAAGCAGTTGAAAACAAGGATACCAGTCACTATGGTTGCCGGAAGAAAAACCCCATTGTATCTGGTCAGATAGGCGAGCCCAGCTAAAAGCCCTGCAAGTATGGCTTTCTGCCATAGCCCAAGTTCGGCACATGTGATGGTGAAGATTGTCGTCAAACTTAATAACAGGAAAATCAGATCGGTCCCAGGCTCAATCGAAAACAGCGCATATTCTCCCGCTACCAACATGAGTGGTAAGGCTACGATGGCTGTCCTGAAACCAAACAGGGCCCTGAACAGATAATATGCCACCAGTCCCGACAAAGAGGCGGAAAATGCGGAAATCCATTTCCCGGAGACAAAATGATCTCCGCTTAATGTAGTAATCGCGGATAACAAGAGTGGATAACCCGGACCATTAAAGGTGTTTTTGGGGAATTCCCCATTGGCGATGCGTTTGGCATCCGAGGCATACATCGAATAGAAGTCGCTATTACCAAAGGAGCCGACAATATAATCCCCTCCCACCCACACTGCGATGACCAAATAGACCAGACAGACTGTGATGGGTAACAGATGCTCCCAGGTGATAGACCGATTTTCATGATGGATATCAGGATCATTCATGGGCAAACCAGAGCACACATAGTATCGGACTGGAGTTGTGCGATCTCCCCTGTCAACGAGACACGAACCAAAAAGACTTTCCGTCCTTTGACAACTAGCCAGAATGGTCTCTGCTCAAACAGACTCAAATTGCAGGGAGCCTACGTGGGATGCCACCGCTGGGGTGAGCCTCCTGCGCAGGTGAGCTTCCCAGCCAATGGTCCGGTTTTTGGGAGGAGGCACGTCTCATCAAATCCACATTCGAAGGTTCGTAATCCTTTAGGAAATAGAGGGGGCGCCCCTTCGTTTCGTTAAACATCCTCCCTACGTACTCTCCGACTATTCCGATACCAATCAGCTGCACACCTCCGAGAAACAGTATCGTGACCATCAGAGAAGGATAGCCGGCTACAGGATTACCATAGACCATGGTTTGGAAGACAATAATGCCCGCATACACAAGCGCCAAGAGTGCGACCAGCATTCCCAAGTAGGTTGCGATCTTGAGCGGAGCGATCGTGAACGATGTAATGCCTTCGAGGGCAAAGTTCCACAATTTCCAATAATTCCATTTTGTCTTTCCAGCATAGCGCGGGAGTCTCGAATAAAGGACTTTCTTCTGCGGAAAGCCGATCCATGCAAAGAGGCCCTTCATGAACCGATGCTGTTCACGAAGCTGAACGAGCGCACATACAGCCCTTCGACTGAGAAGTCGAAAATCGCCCGTGTCTTCGGGTATAGCAACCCGACTGACATGTTGCATGACACGGTAGAAGGCATAGGCTGTCGCTTTCTTAAGAGAGCTTTCTCCCTCCCTTCTCGTACGCTGGGCATAGACCACGTCGAACCCTTGCTCCCATTCTGTTGTTAGTTTCGGGATCAGCTCCGGTGGATCTTGCAGATCAGCATCTATCACCACAACGGCATCCCCGCATGAGTGGTCGATCCCAGCAGTCATGGCGATCTCTTTGCCAAAATTTCTACTGAGATCCACTATCGCCACTCGGGGGTCTGCCATTTTCAACTCCTTGAGAGTTTTTAGGCTTTCATCTGTACTCCCATCATTGACATAGACCACCTCCGATCTGTATGGGAGGGTTTCTAGAACTATAGAAACCCTCCGGTGGAACTCCTGTAGTCCCTCAGTCTCGTTGTAAACCGGAACTACTACTGAGAGCATGAGCTTTCCACTAGTGCTCGTCGTCATATGATTTTCATCTAGACTTTCCATACTCAGCCTCTCGGAATGTCCACCACCGATTACCGACGAAATTCCAAATGACTACGATACCAGTCGCAAGCACTTGCCCCGCTAAGTAGTGTAGTCTCAGACCATAGATTGCAGACGAAAGCACGAAGGCATTAAGTCCCAATCCGAATATGGCAACCGTGAAAAACTTCGTTATCGTGTGTGAGTGCGAACTGTTACTACGGAAAACATAATAGTAGCTAAGCGTATAGTTCACTAACGCCCCCACTATGAAACCGAGCGTAGAAGAAACAACTGGCCCTCTTCCTAGTTCCACACCTACCACTAGCACAAGGTACTGAGCGAGCGTCCCCACGGCTCCAAGGGCACAGAACGATGCAAATTGCCGGGCTATGGCGAAGTTTGATTGAGCCATCTAACATAGCGCGTTTGCGCTTCCTCAAGAGCTCCCACCCCATAAGACGAAGTGCACGATCCGCCGTCAATGCAACAGGTTGAAAGAAAACCTCTTGGCCCCTGATGTGGCTCTCTTTCGAGACAACTATTATCCCTGCAGTAGGCAGTTTCAACGCGAATGGCAGACTGTGTTCACCGCCCACCCATCACCCGCATGAACAGGCGTTGGCTGAGGCCGTATGATGAGCCTGTCCGCGTTGCGAGAACGCCCCTGGCGGTCTTTTTCCGCATCGTGCTAAAGCTATAAGGTCATGACTTCCGATGACACACATCAAAGCCTGACAAATCTAGCATACAGTCTTGAGCTTTTACTCCCACTCTATAGTACTAGGCGGTTTCGAGCTGATGTCATACACGACCCGATTTACGCCTTTGCCTTCGTTGATGATGCGATTCGACATGCGACCCAACACGTCGCTGGGAATCTTCGCCCAGTCGGCCGTCATGCCGTCGACGCTGGTGACCGCACGAATGGCGATGACGTTCTCATAGGTCCGTTGATCACCCATCACCCCGACAGTTCGAATCGGCAACAAGACGGCAAAGGCCTGCCAGATTTCACGATAGAGACCGGCACTGCGGATTTCCTGATCGACAATGGCCTCCGCCGCCCGCAGAATCGCCAACCGCTCGGGCGTGACTGCGCCCAGCACACGAATTGCCAATCCGGGGCCTGGAAATGGTTGCCGCCAGATAATCTCGTCCGGCAACCCCAACTCTTTTCCCAACACCCGCACTTCGTCTTTGAAGAGCTCTCGCAGCGGCTCGATCAGCTTGAGCTTCATACGAGCCGGCAAGCCGCCGACATTGTGATGCGTCTTGATCGTAGCCGACGGACCTTTGAAGCTGACACTTTCGATCACGTCTGGATAGAGCGTGCCTTGGACCAAGTATTTGACGCCCTTCAGTTTCTTCGATTCCATCTCAAAATGTTTGATGAATTGCCGGCCGATGATCTTTCGCTTTCGCTCCGGGTCCGTCACGCTCTTCAGGCCGGCGAGGAACTGCTTGGTTCCGTCAAGAATTCTTAGATTCAGATGGAGCTGTGAAGAGAACGTCTTCTCCACCTGATCCCGTTCAGCGGCCCGCAAGACGCCGTTATCGACGAAGATGCAGGTCAGCTGATCGCCGATCGCCCGGTGCGTCAACGCCGCGGCCACCGATGAATCCACGCCGCCGCTCAGCGCACAGATGACTCGTTCCTTGCCGACCTGCTCACGAATCTGCCCGACCGCCGTCTCGACATAGGACTGCATGGTCCAGGTCGGTGTACAACCGCAGATTTCGTACACGAAGTTGCGCAAAATCTTCGTGCCTTCCGGCGTGTGAGCCACTTCGGGATGGAATTGCAGGCAGTAGATCCGGCGCTTGTGATCGTCCCGCTTCATCGCCGCGACGGGCGAGTTACTCGTATGTGCGATCGATCGAAACCCCGGCGGCATCCGTTCGATGCGATCGCCATGCGACATCCAGACTGCTGTTTTCTTCTCGATTCCGACTCCTTGAAAGAGATCGCTTGCGTCGTCGATCGCAAGATCGGCTCTGCCATACTCACGATGTGTCGACTTGGCGACGTCCCCCCCGGAGAGATGTGTCACCAACTGCATGCCGTAGCAAATGCCGAGGATAGGAATGTTCTGGTCAAAGAGCTCTTTGGAAACAACCGGCGCTTTCTTTTCGTAGATACTGGAGGGACCGCCGGAAAGAACAATGCCCTGCGGCCGATATGCGAGAATCGTCGCCAACGGGACCGTACAGGGAAGAATTTGCGAGTAGACGTGGGCTTCACGAATCCGGCGGGCGATCAGTTGCGTGTACTGTGACCCGAAATCGAGGACCAGAATTCTATTGTGCCAAAGTTCCATCGTGGTGCTGTGAAGGGTAAGGGGTGAGGTGATAAGGGATAACTGCCCATTCGACCGGCTAGGAATCGGCCCCCCTCACTCCTGACTCCTAACTCCTTACCGGTAACTATTCCCAATCCATCCGGTAGTTCGGCGCTTCTTTGGTAATGATCACGTCATGCACATGGCTCTCGCGGAGGCCAGCCACTGACTGCCTGATGAACGTGGCATTCCGTTGCAAGTCGGCAATCGTTTTACAGCCGCAGTATCCCATTCCCGATCGCACACCGCCGACCAACAGATACACCACGGCGGCCAACGGACCTTTATACGGAACTCGGCCTTCGATCCCTTCGGGAACCAGCTTCTGGGCTGGGCGTCCTCCTTGCCCGTACCGGTCACCACCCCCTCGCTCCATCGCTCCGATGGAACCCATGCCACGATAGACTTTGTAGGTTCTGGCTTGATAGAGCACCGTCTCACCGGGAGACTCTTCCGTTCCAGCAAAGAGACCACCAAGCATCACAGAAGAGGCCCCGGCGGCCAAGGCCTTCGTGATATCGCCGGAAAATTTGATGCCTCCATCAGCAATAATCGGCACGCCACTCCCATGTAGAACTTTTGCGCAATCCGCGATGGCGGTCAGCTGCGGCATCCCGGCGCCCGACACGATCCGTGTCGTACAGATCGATCCCGGTCCGACCCCAACCTTGACCGCATCGACTCCGACTTTGAGGAGGTCTTTGGCCGCCTCTGCGGTTCCAATATTTCCCGCGACCAGTTCGAGATCCGGATACAGCTTCTTGATCATCTTTGCCGTATCCATCACGGCTCGTGAATGACCGTGCGCCGTGTCGATCACCACGAGATCCACGCCGGATTTCTTGAGCAAGGTCACACGCTCTTCCGTATCCTGCCCAACACCGACTGCCGCCCCGATCCGTAAACGCCCATGACCATCTTTGCACGCATTGGGATATTTGATCCGTTTCTCGATATCCTTGATGGTAATGAGTCCCTTGAGTTCAAACTGCTTGTTCACCACCGGTAATTTTTCGATCCGGTGCTCATGAAGAATTTCTTTTGCCTTTTCTAGGCTGGTACCCTCCGGTGCCGTGATCAACCGGTCTCGCTTCATCACCTGCGATACCTTCATGTCCATCCTAGTTTCAAACCGCAGATCGCGGTTGGTGAGAATTCCGACCAACTTGCGGCCTTTGGTGACGGGGATGCCTGAAATCCGATATTTTGCCATCAGCTGGTGCGCGTCACGGATCGTTTCGTCGGGAGAAATCGTGACAGGATCAAGGATCATGCCGCTTTCCGACTTCTTGACTTTATCCACCTCTATCGCCTGATCCGCCGGAGACAGCACGCGATGAATGATCCCGATCCCCCCTTCGCGCGCCATCGCGATCGCCAGCCGAGACTCCGTGACTGTGTCCATAGCTGCGCTGACGAGCGGGATGTTGATCCGGATATTGCGCGAGACAAAGGTACCGGTATCGACTTCGTTGGGCACAATCTGTGACTTGGCCGGTACGAGGACCACGTCGTCGTACGTCAGTCCCAATCGCGGTTCTTTATCAAGCATCGCTCCCTCTTCACACGTTCTGCGTTCGTTGCGCTTTCTCCAATTCGGCCAGCTCCTCCGCCTCGTCCTGCAACCGCTCGCTGCCCTCTTCCGCCGGCATGAACTGCTGCACCCGCGTGTTGCCGCTGTCAACGACTAAGACGCTCCCCTTCGCATCGACGGCGATCCCGTATGGAAAATTGAATTGCCCGTCGCCGTTGCCGAATCCACCCCACTGGGTGATGAAATTACCCTCGCGGTCGAACTTTTCGATTCGATGATTCCCCGTATCTGTCACATAGACATCCCCCGCTCCGTCGACGGTGATGCCCCAGGGCGAGCGCAATTGTCCGGCCTCCTGTGCTAAGGAACTGCTGGCATGCCCGGCCGCCGAACTGCCTCCCCACTTCGTCAACAGCTGCGGCAAGACATTGGTGCTGGTGTCGAATTTCTGGATGCGGTGATTGCCCATGTCCACGACATAGACCGTCCCGTCCTCTTGATCGACGGCCACCCCGCGCGGAAAATAGAACTGTCCGTCACCGTTGCCGAAACTTCCCCAGGCCATGATGAACTCACCGGACATGTCGAACTTCTGCACACGGAAATTGGCGCTATCGACGACGTAGATATAGCCGCGCACACGGTCGACCGCAATACCCCAAGGTGCGTTGAACTGTCCTTCGCCGTTTCCACGCGAGCCGAACTTCATCATATACCCGCCGAGCTTCCCATCGAACTTCTGAACCCGGTGGTTATTGGTATCCACGACCCAGACATCGCCTTTGCCGTCGCAGGCAATACCGGTAGGATTGTGGAAATTCGCATTGGCCGAGCCGAAACTCCCCCACAGAATGATGAAGTTCCCGGCATTATCGAACTTCTGCACGCGATTGTTGCCGTTGTCGACGACAAACAGCGAGCCTTGCTGATCGGCACACAGTCCGTACATCGGCGCGATAAACTCTCCGCCGTGCAACAACGACGCACCCCGTCCAGGCTTTCCCCACTTCGACACGCACAGATAGCCCGAGGTATTGACCAAAATGGTCGTGCTGGCCGGCGTGGAGACATTGTTGCCGATGTCTTTGAACCACACATAAATGGTTTTGTGCCCGTCTCCGGGCGAGAGAATGAACGGAATCGTGGCTCCGAACTTGATCGCCGGTGTCACATCCACCCACCCAGGCGTCCCAGCCATCGGCGTGAGCGGACTTTCAGAAATAAAATAGGCCCCGACCCCCGTGTCCAAGTCGGTCGCCGAAATCGTCACCACGACCTCGGACGAATTGGTCATGAAGGCCCCATGATTGATCACCGCGTAGGGATTCTGCGGCGCCGTGATATCGATGAGTACGGGCATCGCCGTCACTTCCTCCGACAGCCCGCTTTCTGTCCCGTCTTCAAACGATGCGGTCACGGCATAAAAATAGGGTGTGTCGTTGGTGAGACCTTCATGCGTATAGGGGTTCGTGACGCCTTCGATCTTCGTCGCCCCCTCAATCGTGACATGAGATGAGGTACTGAAATAGAGATTGTAGGACTGCGCGCCGGACACTTCCATCCAGCTCAGGAAGACTTCCGTGTCACCGGCCTTGACGGCAAGGCTGCGGGGTGGCTGCACCGCCCCGGCTTCCACCGTATGTGTCGGCTGGTCCTTCCCACGATTTATCTCTTCTTCGGTCGGCACATATTTCAGGACACGGTGGTTGCCGCTGTCGACGACAAACACACAGCCTTCCTTATCTACCGCAATGCCATAGGGGAAGTTGACCTGCCCCTCGGTTTTCCCTCGGTTCCCAAATGAGCACAAGAGCGTCCCATTGCCGTCGAACTTCTGAATACGATGGTTGCCGCTGTCCACAACATAGACGTTGCCGAGTGCATCGCAGGCGATGCCCCACGGCGACTTGAACTGGCCAGGGCCACTTCCCTCGCGCCCCCACTCCGTCAAGAAACTCCCACGAGGATCGAACTTTTGGATCCGGTTGTTGCTCTCATCGGCCACATAAATATTGCCGACGAAATCGACCGCCACCCCGCGCGGAAAGAAGAAGGCGCCGTCGAAACTGCCGTCACGGCCCCACTTCAACAGCGGCTGGCCGTCGGCTTGAAATTTTTGAATGCGCGCGTTGCTCGTGTCGGAGACGTACACATTGCCGTCTTGATCCGTCGTAATACCCCAGGGCACGTCGAAGCGGCCCATGTCGGCCCCTCGCCAGGCGAACCCGAACTTGCCCCACGCTTTCTGCACGTTGCCTTCAAGATCGAACTTCTGTACCCGGTTGTTGCCGCTATCGACCACGTACACAACATCGTCCGGTCCGACGGCCAAACCGCGGGGATAGTAAAACTGGCCTTCCTGTGAACTGGGTTCACCTCCCCATCGAGCCAAGAACTCTCCAGTCTTGCCGAATTTTTGGATCGAATGGTTGTCGGTATCCGCTACGTAGATGTTGCCGTCCTTGTCGAGCGCGATCCCCGTGGGCGAGTTCAGCTCACCGTCGCCCACTCCTTCACAACCGATGACCATAGCGAGGAGATAGGGTGATGGAATAGCCATCACTTCTAGCGATTCAGGACTTTCGCCCTTCGGGGTGACAACGGTGACGACATAGTGGTAACAGGTGCCGTTGGCCAGGTCGTCATGGACGTAGGGGCTGGAAGCGCCTTCCAAGCACGTCGCCTGCTCTTTCTTCACGCCGATTACGTTCTTGAAATCTTCAGGTCCGGCGATGGGACGAGTCAGTTCTGAGAACTTGATTTGCACACCCTTGGTCGTCTGAAAGTAGAGGTTGTAGTACATGGCATCCGGAACCGGATCCCAGGTGATGGTGATGCGCCCATTGCCTGGTTTGGCGTGAACGTTCTGCGGAGGCGACGGCAGTTCTTCTTCCTCCGCCACTGAATCTCCGCCACCCCACTCTCCCTGGAGCCCTTCGATACAAAGAGGGAACCGATTGAATTGAAACGTGTTGTCAAAAAGCCACGCTTTCATCACGGTGTTGCCTCAAGTTGCTTGTGGAAACGATTCAGAAACAGCGGAACTTTCAATCGCTTAGACTTGGATTGGTCACTCTAGCAAAGCGACGGAAATAGAGTCAAGACAACGGCCCCCGCACTTTGAAGACTCACATCTTGCAAACGCATCTATGGTATCTATAGCCGGATCGATTACAATGTACCGGTTACCTGGAGGCGAAACCCGTGGTCAGGTGGCGCTCATCTCAAAGCAAGAGTATGGTCATTCGACATTTTTGATCTGACTAGAAAGAAGCCCGGCAGAGGACACCATGCGAAACTTTATCCTTGGCATCATAGTCGGCACTATTCTCACCACGATGGGAGTCCAGGCAGCAGGAAGAGATGGGATCGGAGGGAGTGGACGTCCTCCGCTCTTAACCGACGAGAGGGAACAGCAGTTTCAACGTCAGATGGAGCACATGCGCCAGGAGACTGAACTGGAACAGGCGCGGATGCAGGGGAAGAAGAAACCTTGCTAGTGAGCCGCCGAGCCACTGCCTGGCCGATCATCGTGTCGTCGTTTCTGATAGAACCAATGGTCAATCACCCGCGTATCAATGGCAATTGGACGAATCCAAAGGTGAATCGTTATGAGATTGTTTCAAGTCAGACAAACTGTAACCTATGAACTCACCGTGGCCGTGGGGACAGAGCAGGAAGCCATTCTGAAAGCCAAGGGCATTCCACTGGCTCAATGGACTGCCGAGGCCGATGAGATTACGGCGGAGATGCTCGATGAGACCGATGAAATCGATGAATACTGAGCCCGGCTCCGTCATGTCAAGGCACCGACTCCTTTTTGTTCGCACTCATCTGCAGATGGGAGAAACGATCATGCGCATGCTCTGCCTTGGTTCGTCCTACAAGAACTGACCGAGCAGGACCTGAAGGCCGTCTATCGGTTCATCAGAAATCTCGGACCTGCCGGCGAACCGGCACCTAGCTATGTCCCGCCGGATCAAGAACCAAAGCAACCTTATATTTTGTTCCCCTCAAGTCCGGAGGTTCTGCAATAAATCGAGGTAAGAAGGATCGAACCGTTCAAGTATCCGACTCAGATCTTGAGACCATTTAGACACCACGAGACGCCACGCACCGGTGCAGTATTG
>JBKKBQ010000260.1:0-5866 GCA_046714015.1 Nitrospira sp. | reverse complement strand
CTTCTACTGGAACCGCCGATACGCCGATGTCCGTCGCTCGTCGTTCGTGAAGCGTGATACGCACATAAGAAGGAATCAGATGGATTTCTCGATGGCGAGGTACGAACGACGCTTCACGAAATACGGTGCTCAATCGGTTTGGTCACGAACTGTCATGAATAATGTGGGGTCGAATATCGCATGGGCAGTGTTTCCCGTCTCGGGCACCCGCTATTCCCGCGGTTATCGGGCTACAATCCTCGAATTTCAATAAAGCGATCGCAGCCCTCCCGTTGCAACTCCTCCTCAACTGCTCATTATTGCAGTAACCGCTGATTCCGATGTCGTACGCAACCCCATACGCGCGACATCAATGGATGTATAAGAGCCAGCTCTTAGGTGCAGCATCCACCAGAACTAGGGAACAAGCTAGTCCTCTGCATAACGAGGATAGGTTAAGAAGAGAACATAGGAGATTTAATAGCGGTATGAGTCAAGACTCAATGTCGGTGATTTCCTGCAGGCGTGCGAGACGGTTCATCTTATTGTGTTCAGATGAAAGGAGCTACCAATGCTAAGTTGGGCAGTGACATTCTTTGTGATCGCGATTATCGCCGGCATATTGGGTCTTTCTGGCGTAGCAGGGACCGCGACCAATATTGCCTACATTCTGTTCGTCGTATTCTTGATCGTGGCCATCGTAAGCTTTGCGACAGGTCGACGCCCCCCTGTTTCATAGCTGTTGAGGGTCCGAGGAGGCGGGCAACGGGAAAGTTGCCCGCCTGCCCCTATGGCTTTCGACACACGACAGTATTACCCGTCGTGAGTCTTGGCGTGAACGGCTCGCTCGATGGCCGCATAGAGATCTTCCGTCAATGAGCCCTTCGATACAAACGCGATGGCACCCGCCTTCATGATGGCTTCTATCCAATACGGGCTTTCGTGGACCGAGAGTCCGATCACGCTGATCTCGGGACAGTCCCTGGTGATCTCACCGGTTGCTGCTATCCCATCCAAGATCGGCAGATTCACATCCATGATCACAATGTCGGGCCGGAGTTGTTTGGCCAAGGACACCGCCTCGAGGCCGTCTGAGGCTTCTCCAATGACCATAAGATTTTCGTGATTGTCGAGCATGCTCTTGATCCCCTTTCGGACCACCGTATGGTCATCGACCAGCATGATCCGCACGCGGGGTGAATCTGCATCATCGCCATTGGCCCCTGACCGACTCGGCGCTTCATCGCTCTTCCACTTCCGTTCCACTGGACCTGAACCATGATCGGATCGAGGTGGGGCCATAGATCTGCCGGCTTCTCCCACTTCATTCGATTGCACACCGGCATGAGCAACCGGGGCCGACGCGTTTTTATCCCCACTCGGCCAATAGGGCAGAATCATGGATATGCGTGTTCCGCGGTTTGGTGACGATTCAATGTCGATTCGCCCACCCAACGCCTGCATCCGCTCGCTCACGCTAAAGAGCCCGAATCGAGCCTCGCCGGAGTTCCGCGCGGCCACCGAGCCGGCATCGAAGCCGACACCGGAATCTTCCACTGCCACTCGAAGCTCCCCAGTCGGCGTAGTCTCTACCACGACCAGAGCAACACCCGTTTTTGCATGCTTGATCACATTGAAGAGCAGCTCCCGAACCGATTGAAACAGGAGCACCGACTGGTCCTCCGGAAGGTTGATGTGGTCAATGCCCGCCCTCACCGTTACAGAGAGCCCATGGTTCCGCATTTGTTCCCTGAGCCATTTGAGGGCCTCCAACAAGCCGAATTCTTGAAGAGTCGGTGGGGCAAGATCGACGATCAGCGTCCGGGTATAGGTCAATGAGTCATCGAGAATCCGATCTAATTCCTCTAAGCGAGTCGTCGTCGTCGGCTCTCCCGCGTGACTATGGGCTTGCCGCAACTTCATGCGACCCACGACCAGGAGTTGCGCGAGATAATCGTGCAGATCAGTGGCCAGCTTCCTCCGCTCTCGTTGTTCAGTCAGGGTCAGCTCGCTGGCCAGCGCCCGGAGTCTCTCCTGAGACTGCATGAGTTCATTCGTTCTCGCTTGCAGGGCGCGATGCGCGGCACGATTGTCTTCCCGCAGGCGCTTTTGCTCCAGGGCTTGCGTCACCGCGGCACCCAAACGATCCGGCCTATCCTTCATCAGGTAGTCCACTGCTCCGTGGCGCAACAGAGAGACGGCCTGTTCCTCACCGATGGATCCCGACACAATGATGAAGGGAAGATCGATTTCCCGGTGGCGCAGATGACGCAACGCCTCCATCGCGCTGAATCCCGGCAAGGAATTATCGGACAAAATGACATCGTACGGGTGCGTGAGCTGTTCAAGGTACGCGTCCTCGGAGTCAACCCGCCGCCAGTCGGGATCGTACCCGGCTCGCCTGAGCTCGCGCACCATCAATTCCGCGTCATGCTCCTCATCTTCCAGCAACAACACCCGCAGCGGCTCACTCATGGTCCCCTCCCCCAGCCAGAAGCGCCTCGGGCGCTTGTCTGTATTCACGCAAGGCCCTGGTTCAATACCAACCAATACACGTTCAGTTGCCTGACAGCCTCGACAAATTGATGAAAGTCCACCGGTTTGACGATGTAGCTATTCACACCCAACTTATAGCTCTCCACGACGTCCTGATCTTCGCGCGACGAGGTCAGGACCACGACCGGAATAGCCTTGGTGCGAGGGTCCGCCTTGCATCGGCGCAAGACCTCCAGTCCATCGACTTTCGGCAATTTCAGATCGAGGAGGATGAGCTTCGTTTGGCGACACAGATCACGATCTTCATATGTTCCTTCGCCGAAAAGACAATCCAACGCCTCGGCGCCGTCCCGAACGACATGAACATGATTCGCCAAATGATACTGGTTAAAGACCCGAAGGGTCAGCTCAACATCATCCGGATTATCTTCAACCAATAGGACTGAAATGTACTCCGGCCCCTTCGTGTTCATAGACCCTCTCGAGCGTCATGGAAATGGTTGCGCCTCCATCGACTCGCCCTTCCGCCCATACCCGGCCGCCGTGACGTTTGGCGATACGTTGAACAATCGCCAAACCCACCCCGGTCCCTTCGAAGTCTTCCGCCCGGTGCAGCCGCTGGAACACTCCGAACAGTTTATGGACGTATCGTGGGTCGAATCCGACCCCATTGTCGCGGATCCAATACACGACGTCCTTGGAAGGCCGGTCTTCTCCGCTCCAGCCGATCTCGATTCGCGCGCTCTCTCGGGGACGGGTGTATTTCAATGCGTTGGACAACAGATTGATCCACACCTGCTTGAGTAGACGACGGTCGGCACGGCAGTGCGGCAAGTCGTTCACGATGAACTCGACCTGACGCCCTTCTCGATCCTGTCGGAGATCGAACCAGGCTTCTTTGATGACATCCGTGGGGTCGATGGGACGCAGCTCCAAGGGAGAACGCGACAAGCGCGAGAAGGTCAACAGATCGTCGATCAATTCCCCCATCCGATGTGCCCCATTGTGAATGATGCCCAAGCATCGGCGAGCCCCCTCATTCAGCGCCGGACCGTGGTCTTCGATGAGAATCTTGACGAACCCGTTGATTGATCGCAGGGGTGCCCGAAGATCGTGAGAAACCGTATAACTGAATGCCTCGAGTTCCTGGTTGGCCTCCATAAGAGCCTGCTCGGCCCGTTTGCGCGCCGTGATATCTCGGATGGTTTCACAGACTCCCAACAAGCGTCCTTTCAGTAGCACGGGAGAAATGGTGATAGCAACATCCACCACGCTTCCATCTCTTCGAAGACGCTGCGTTTCGATATACTGATGAACGTGCTCTCGCACCACGGTTTCAATCAGCGCGGTCGATTCCGGGAGCCGTCCATGAGGCACAAACATCCATTTGGGTTGACCGACGGCCTGAACCTCCGTCCACCCCAACAATTTCTCCGCACCCTTGTTCCACGTGAGAATGCGCGCGTCGGGCGAGATCGAAATGACGGCATCATCCGTCGACTTCACGATCGCGGCCAGATGCGCCCGTTGCCGTTCCGCTTCTTTGAGGGCCGTAATATCACGCGTAAAACACCGGGTATGACTAAAGCGGCCTCGTTTCCATGAGACGTTGGCCACAATCGATACATCTCGGGTCGTTCCATCCTTACACCGGAGTTTGGCTTCATAGTTGTACAGCGTCTGACCGGCGGTCAATGTCTTCAGGATATTGTCTACCACAAAGAAATCGGCATGGAATTCCCGAATGGAGTGTCCAATATATTCCTCTCGGCTGTAACCCAATAACTCCAACTCCGCTTGATTGGCCCAGAGAATCGTCCCGTCAGGACCTTCTCCATGCATGCCGATCGCGGCTCCCTCTACAAAATCACGCAATTCAGCCTCATTCACACGCAGAGTTTCTCGCTGTTCCATCATTTCTCGCAACAACCATGTCATCAGTCCTAAGACCACTATGCCGATCAGCCGATTGATGAGTGCAATGTGTGAAGCGATCCCGGGAGGAGAAACCCAGAATCCCAAGACCATCAGTCCCGCGGCGATGCTGGCTACCACAAGCATGGAAGAAGGATTGCGGACCGACATACTGCTGGCAAGCCATACTGGGAAGAGATAGAGAATCCAGACGGCATATCCCAACGGAGTAAGGGCGTCGAGGATAAATATTCCACCGATACTGAGTGCCAACATGGCCCAGGTCCAGCCAGGGCGAGTGGTGAACGCCGATAAAGGAGTATTTAAGCGATGGATGGACTGCGCCATATTCTCGAACAATTTTGGCTTCGATGACATGGTCCAATACCTTCGCGCGTAGGGTCGCGCTGTACTGTGTGGGACATCCTAGTTGATAGTCAACCGCAAGCACCATAGGGGATTCGTACCAGGCAGGCACACTGGGGAGACCCCTAGCGATAGGGAGAGGTTCACCTTGCGTCGGTTGCAGATACTGTTCGGTAGATGGGCGGAGATTTCCGAGCTGCGAGAAGCACCAAGGCAGAGCATCCCATTCTCGAACTCCAGGATGGATAACGGGCAGTGAGTGCTTGATCAACTCGAGGTTCCTGAAGACACTCGATCGTAAGACGGGCACCGCGTGCGGCCGTTGTTATGGAATCGACCACATGGATGGTTCCAGGTGTGGCATAGTCCCGTCCTCCGGCAGTGAATCGAACAGCCGATCCGGTCAGATGCTGCATGTCTGGATGGATTGTCGAGACGATGAGTCGGCCGCCTGGTCGAAGCACTGCGGCAGTCTCTTGGAAGAAAGACCGGAGATCGTGGATGTGATCCAAGACCAATCCGATAATCACGCGATCGAATGAACCAGACGCAAAGGGCAGTTGTCCGATCGATGCCTGAATAAAGGTAACGGGTGACAGGGAGGATATGGTCCTCTTGGCCCGAGCGAGCATGGCGCGCGACACATCGAGTCCCACCAGTTGCACAGGTGGGCCGGCGATTCGACGCAAGTATCGACCCGTTCCGCAGCCCAGATCCAGGATCCGACATCCGGCGAATGGTTGGAGCATCAAAAGCACAAACGGCTCATCGAGAGTCGTGGTCGGATCTGCATCATCGTATTCGTCAGCCCACTGATCGTAGGCAGTTTGGACGGGCAACATCTCGGAATTGCCAGTAACCCCTATCATACCGATCTATGCTCCTCACCTTGCACTTTATATCTGAGCCTTACAGGCTACGGAAAAACTCATTCTGACCTTTGTAGCCGCCACGGATATCGAGGCGTAAGACGACGACTTATTGGAAACGCGGCAATGCATGCCGCTTCAAGCTCTCGTCGAACAGATCCCGATTGATCGCTTGACCCGCAATGGCTCCCTGTCCGGCGGCGATGATCATCTGGCAGTTCGCCGGCGTCACACATCCCGCC
>JBKKBQ010000259.1:0-13781 GCA_046714015.1 Nitrospira sp. | reverse complement strand
CCTCCTGATAATACGCCTGGGCAGCATCCCGTCGTCCGCTGACTGCGCAGATGTTACCCAGGTTCCCAAGTGTGGCGACCAGGGCACGTTGATCACCGGTGAGCCGATCATACTCTAACGCCTTGGCATAACAGGTATAGGCCTCCGTGTAGAATCCACGTGAGAAATGCTCGTTGCCTTGCCGATTCAATTCTTCGGAGAGGCTATTGCGCAATATCATGACGTCACCGTCAAGAGCTGTTCCACTTGCTGTTTCCCGCCCACAAGAATGGAGGCGCCGTCTCCGACGAGCAGGCTATCGAAGTTGTACTTCAGAAGACGCCGGAGTCCCTCCTTGCCCTTCGCAATGTCCGCATACTTCTCAGCGGAGAGCAGACGCACGGAACCAGGCGGCTTGCCGATCAGCGCATCCCCGACGATCATCACACCTCGCCCCCGTTCGATAAACAATGCTGATTCTCCCGGAGACTTCTGATCCTTCAGATGGATGGCCCAGATCCCACCAGGCAAGAGTTCACCATCCTTGTAGGTCTTCGTTGGCATTACATCCATCTGGGCGGCATCGGCTTCCGGTACTCGCAACTGACATCTAAGCTCTGACTGATAAACCGCAGCCTCCCGGAGGTGATCTCGGTTCGTGACGATGATGTAGTCAATCGGCTCATATCGGCGGACGACCGCTCTCGCCTCGGCCGTCATCGGGGGTGGGTCTACCAGGATCTTATGTTCACCGATCACCAGAAACAGTCCGTTGAAGTCGAGCTGCTTCTCGTCGGAAAACCACGACCATTGCCAGATGTCGGGCAAGATTTGTTTCATAGCAGGAGTTGATGACTTATAGCAGATGACTTATGGCTCAAACGCAATCACAGAGCGGCGATGGCGTCCTTGATCGTCTTGGTGACCTTCGTCCGGATGCCCGCTTCGTGAGGCAAATCGATAATGTCGTCTTCGGGCACGGTGATAAATTTCCGATTCGGACCTTTCGTCAGCGAGATCAAGAACATGCTGTTGGAGGGAGTGACAGGGATCACGACTTGGACGGCCGCATCAATTCCCTGGACCACTTCTAGAAACTTCTGTTTCCCCTCTTCTATCTCATCCATGAACACCTCTCCGCTACAGGCGAACAAGTCCCACAGTCAGAGGCTGACAAGTGCCACGCTGGCAGGCCGACAGAAACACCCAGCTTGTTAGCCCTACATCTTTGATCCACCTGCAAGCAATTTTCCGACCTCGGCCATAATCACCTCGGCCCCCGCCAAGTCCATATTGCCGACTCGCTGCCAGCGGATGACTCCATGCTGGTCGATCACATACACATTTGGAATAAACTTTCCCCCACCGTACAACTTATCCGTCACCTTGGCAGGATCTAAAAGATACGGATAGGTGACCTTGACCGGGAAGCCGGACAAGAATTCGCCGACCTCTCGTCTCGCATTGCCTGACGAATTGACGCCCAGCACGGCCACGTTCTTGCCTTGCGTAGACTCAAATACTTTTTGTAACGCGCTCCCCTGTATCAGGCACGGATCACAGATGTGAAAGAGTCCCAGCACCACAACTTTCCCTTTATAGGACTCGAGCGACACGAATTCGCCGGTGATGGAAGTAAGGGTGAACGATGGGGCTTTCTCTCCCACCTGAAACAATCCGGCTGCCGAAACCGGTGTCATACACAGTACAGGGAAGACCAGCAGTCCGAATACCAATGCCAGTCGTCTCATCACGACCTCCCTTTCAACGAACACTCATGGCATCACAAGCGCTCGACTATGACCCTAGTCGTCATGGCACAACCTTCATCGCTACTCACACACTCAGCGACTGATATTGCATCCTACCATGGAAATTTTTGTGGCGGCAACCGCGGGGCAGGATGGAAACTACTCTTCGGCAGAGCCTTCACGCTGATTCAGCATATCCTCAAGCTGTTCCTTGGTTCTGCCCTCAAATCGAACGAACTCGAGTCCAAATCGATCGCCATTCTTCCACCGGACGATGGCGAGGGCGATGATCATCGGAGGCCGCGCCTCCGGAGCTTGCACACGGAGGCTCAGACCGGCTCCGATGGGGAGCCGATCATGGCTCTCGATTTCGCATCCGGCAATCGTGAGATTGGTCACCGTTCCATTGCCTGAGCCTGCCTCTCCCGTGAATGACGCAGGATAGTCGACCGGCACTCGGAGTCGCCCCCGGGGCTCCAGCTCATTTTTTGTTTTTTTAGGAGGCGCCATGTCTTGCGTCCAGAAATAGCTCAACGCGCCGATTCGAACAGGCCGAGCTGAAGCTCTTCTGCGCGGGTAAACGGGATGGGATAGCGTTCCGTGAAACAGGCCGTACAGTATTGGTCGGGGGTGCTCGGAGCGGATTTCAACATGCCGTCAAGGCTGAGATACGTCAAACTGTCGGCGGTGATGTACTTGCGGATTTCTTCCGTCGAATGATCGGAGGCAATAAGTTCTTTCTTGGTCGGCGTATCGATTCCGTAAAAACAGGGTGAGATGATCGGAGGGGAACTAATCCGCACATGAACTTCTTTCGCCCCGGCTTGTCTGATCATCTTGACAATTTTACGGCTCGTCGTGCCACGAACCAACGAATCGTCGATGACGACGACCCGTTGCCCCTCTAACACTTCCGGCACGGCATTCAACTTCACCTTGACGCCGAAGTGCCGAATCGACTGTTCCGGCTCGATGAACGTCCGCCCGACATAATGGTTGCGGATCAAACCGGTTTCAAACCGAATCCCAGCCCCTTCGGCATAGCCGAGCGCTGCCGGCACGCCGGAATCCGGGACGGGAATGACGACATCCGCCGGCACCCACGACTCGCGAGCCAACTGCCTCCCCAAGGCCTTACGCGTGGCATACACGGCGTTGGCCCCGAAGATTCGGCTGTCCGGCCTCGCAAAATACACATACTCGAACACGCACATCGCCGGATTTTTCTTGGGAAACGGATGGTGACTGTCGAGTCCTTGCTCGCTGATCACGATCAGCTCGCCCGGTTCCACCTCTCGCACGTACTCAGCATCAAGCAAGTCGAATGCACAGGTCTCGGACGCCACAATCCAGCTGCTGCGCAGACGCCCGATACACAATGGCCTGAGGCCGTAGGGATCACGAGCGGCAATGAGGCCGTTATCAGTCATCAACACCACCGAAAACGCGCCGCGCACCTGATTCAGCGCGTCGACGACACGCGCGAGAAAGGAGTCTGCTCGTGAGTGCGCGATGAGGTGGATAATGACTTCGCTGTCCGACGTGGACTGGAAGATCGCCCCGTAGGCCTCAAGCTCGTGCCGGAGCATCTGGGCATTGATGAGATTGCCGTTGTGCGCCAAGGCCAAATTCCCGAGCGCGAAATTTACGGTCAACGGCTGCACATTCTTCAAATCGTGGCCACCGGTGGTGGAATAGCGATTATGTCCAATGGCCATATGGCCCGGCAGCTTCTCCAGCACCGACTTGTGAAAAATGTCGGCGACCAGCCCCATGCCTTTTTGCATGAAGAATTGGTCTCCATCTGCCGCCACAATCCCGGACGCCTCTTGCCCACGATGCTGCAGCGCGTACAGCCCCAAATACGTCAGATTAGCGGCTTCTTCGTGGCCGTAGACGCCGAAGACGGCACATTCGTCGTGAAACTTATCAGGCGAGATGATCGGCAGTTCTTTGTGCATGATACCCAACGGTCTATTCGCCTAGGCTTGGTTCAGCGTTCGCTCCATAGAAAACGCCCATCGATCCAGGAGTACCGCCACCGGTTGATCGATCACTGGCTCCGTCGAACCCTCATCTCCCACAGTCACGATCAGTCGTTCCCCCGTGACGGTCCCGACCACTTCAACTGGTACACCGAAACGCATTGCCTGGGCGAGAATGGCCTGTCGATGGATCGGCTTTGCTGAGATCATCACCCTCGACTGGCTTTCACCGAAGAGAACGGCGTCTTTTCGAAGCCGACCCCTGGACAATCTTACCACAGCACCAGTGGTCCGTTCGGGGCCAGAGATACAGCTTTCCGCCAAGGCAACGGCGAGACCACCTTCCGAGCAATCATGCGCAGACTGCGGAAGCCCATCACGAATCAGCGAGAGCACGCAGTCATGGAGAGCCGTTTCCGTATTCAGACTCAAATAGGGCGGCGATCCCTGTTCGCGAGCATGAACGACCTTGAGATACTCCGATCCACCCAAATCCTCACGAGCGGAGCCCAGCAAGATAATCTCATCGCCTTCCTGCTTGAACCACTGAGTCTGCGTGCGTTCTGCGTCATCGATCAACCCGACCATGCCGAGCATGGGGGTCGGGTAAATGGAGAGTCCGTTGGTTTCGTTATAAAAGCTGACGTTCCCGCTCACGATGGGGATTTGGAAATGCTCGCAGGCGTCTTTCATGCCTTCGATCGCCATGGCGAACTGCCACATGATATCGGGTCGTTCCGGATTGCCGAAATTGAGACAATCCGTCAAGCCGATCGGAACAGCGCCGGAACAGACGAGATTCCGCGCCGCCTCCGCCACGGCCAGCCGAGCCCCTTCATAGGGATTCAACAGGCAATAGCGGCTATTGCAATCCACCGTCATGGCCACAGCCTTTTTCGTGCCCTTGATCCGCACCACAGCCGCATCGGACCCGGGACGGACCATGGTATTCGTCCGTACCATATGATCGTACTGTTCGTACACCCACCGCTTGCTGGCGATCGTCGGCGACTCCAACAAGGCCAGCAATGCCGCATTCGCATCTTTCACATCGGGAATGGCGTCGTAGTTCAGGTTCGTCAACATATCCTGATAGGCCGGCGGCTGATAGGGGCGTTCATAACGCGGGCCGTCGTCAGCCAAGGCCTTGGCCGGAATCTCTGCCACGACCTTACCCTGATCCAGGACACGCAAGATTCCGTCGGCGGTCACTTTCCCGACCACGGCGACGTCCAGATCCCACTTCCGGCAAATCTCAATGCATTCGTCCTCCTTGCCGGCCTTTGCCACCATTAACATGCGCTCTTGAGACTCAGACAGCATGATCTCATAGGGCGTCATACCGGGCTCGCGCCGTGGCACTACCGTGAGGTCCAACTCGATCCCGTTCCCGGCGCGGGAAGCCATTTCGCAGGATGAACTGGTCAGCCCCGCAGCGCCCATGTCCTGAATCCCGACAAGCAGATCGCCCGCCATCAGTTCCAGACATGCTTCCAGCAGCAATTTTTCAGTAAATGGATCACCGACTTGGACGGTTGGCCGCTTCTGCTCCGATTGATCGTCGAACGAATCGGACGCCATCGTCGCGCCATGAATTCCATCGCGGCCTGTCTTTGAGCCGAAGTAGATCACGGGATTCCCGACGCCGGCAGCCGTGCCACGGAAAATCTTGTCCTGATGCGCAATCCCAAGACAAAACACATTGACCAACGGATTGAGCGTGTAGATGTCGTTGAAGACAATCTCACCGCCCACCGTCGGAACTCCCATGCAGTTGCCGTACCCCGCAATTCCGGAGACAACCCCTTTCATGAGATGGCGATTCTTCGGCTGGTGCAATTCTCCGAACCGCAGCGAATCGAGCAGCGCGATCGGCCGTGCCCCCATCGTAAAAATGTCGCGCAGGATGCCGCCCACTCCAGTGGCCGCGCCCTGATAGGGCTCGATAAACGACGGATGGTTGTGCGATTCCATCTTGAAAACCACGCACAACCCGTCACCGATATCGACCGCCCCCGCGTTTTCGCCCGGCCCTTGCACGACACGAGGCCCGGTCGTCGGCAGCTTTTTCAAGTGCACCCGTGAACTCTTGTAGGAGCAGTGCTCGGACCACATCACGGAAAACATGCCGAGTTCCGTCAAATTGGGTTCGCGTCCGAGAATATCGATGATTTTTTGGTATTCATCGCTCGTCAGATTGTGCTGAGCGATGAGATCTTGGGTGATAATCGGTATGCCAGCCTTCATCATGCCCAAGCAGTCACAGGGACAGAACGTCTATGGGGTGTTCCGAATACCAAGGTATGCATGACACCGTTGCAAGCATTGCTCGACGGACCGGCGAGGCGCGTATCCAGCACCTCGCCGGTCCATCGGCCTGAATGTTAAGATCCCGAGCTCGTTCTACTGCACTTCCACTTTGACCGCTGATTCAGCGGCGAGGATCTGATGATCCTTATCCGCCGCCACGACCTTGATTTCATGGGTCCCAGACGACATCCCCTTGATCGTCCCTTTCCATCCCTTCTGATATTCCCCGTCAACAAAACAGTGGACGTGCGTGGCCTGACTGCCTTTCGTTAGGTCATATTTCACTTCCACTTCGCTTGCCACTTTCGCTCCCTGTGCCGGGCTGGTTATCTTCACCTTGCTGCCGTCATCTGTCGCAGCCCACCCATTGACACCAGAACCCAAGGTCAACAGACCAACTGCCGCCAATACTGCACCTACACGTCTCATTACGACCCTCCTCTATTATGAAAAATGTAAGACTGCGCACCAACTGACGCACTACTTTACCGCGACCACTTTCCATCTTCAATCCGTCTCAGGCATGTTTCATACACTTGATGCTTCGCCACGTCATAACATTGTGCCTATCAGTGCTTGCAGCAGAACGATCATACTTTATCCAGAAGCGCAAAGTACTCCTCACGCGAAAGACCGGCGGTGCGTAGGTTCGGGTGACCACCTGAAAATACTTCGGCAAAGCTCTTTGGACTTCTGTCCAGGATCTCCTACATTGTCATTTAACATCCACCTTAAGATTCCCGAGATACTTGTCATACAGAGGGTAATAAAGCCCTTGAGGAATGGGACATTGGGAATCTTTTCAAGTTCTTCGTTCGGAGTTACCCATAGGCCTTTCCTTTGCAAGGCATAGCGATAATTCAACGCTCTATCGCCATAAAGCTCTTTGAGAAGACTGGTTGCTATCTCCTCGTTATGTTTCCCTCCAACATCATAACGGCCCGCATTCCAAGTAAGCATAGCCGTGGTTTCTAAGGCCAGTTGGACTGCCTCCTTGGCTTTTTTGTTAATGGCTTTGCTTTCCTCCTTTATCAACTCTATCTCGCCGTATTTGATTGTATCCGGTTGCACCATAGAAATACCCAAGAGAAGAAGACTCAAGGTCAAAAGTCCAAGCAGCGCTGCATCAAATTCTTTTTTCTCCACCAAAGCAGCCAACAGAACAAGGAGAGAGTGAGCATGCCAGCAATTCCCACAAGGCAGAATTGCCACCCTTGCATCTCTCAACTCCCTTCTCCATTGCTGAGACGTACAGTCATACCACTACCTGCACTTCCCTCAACCTTTCCACCATGGAGCCTTACCCTCACTGAACTTACTCAACGCCTCTGAGAAGCCTGCGCCCATCAACCACAGCCGCAATCCAAACGACTTCCCCTTCGATACGATAGAGCACACGATAGTTGCCGACAAGAATCTCTCGATACGGGAGAGTAGGGAATTCTGGCATGATATGTCCGCTTTCCGGAAACGCAGCCAATCGCTCTGATGCGTGGATAATTCTATCGACGAGAGCATCCGCCGCGTGGGATGAGTCCCGCGCTATAAAATCATACATATCTTGCAGATCACCTTTTGCCCGCAGAGTCCATTTTACTGTCGCCACTTGGCCGTTTCCGCTCGAAGTTCTTCGGTGGACAGGGTCCGTCCGGCCGCAATATCGGCCTCGGCAGCTTCCAGCTTCTCTCGAAGATAGAGACGATAGATCAGTTCCTCGATTTCAATTTGATCAGGAAACTGATTCACGAGTTCGAGAACTTCGCCTTTTGAAATTGCCATGTGAACCCTCTCCCTTTCAGCCGCTCTATACCGAAACGGGCAATACCCTAACCTTCTTCATTCCCTCCGTCATGGGCGCCAAACTCAAGTGACCGTCTTCCTTCCCCGAGACCAGTCCCGTGCTATGCTCCGAATGCGACGTCCTAGCCCACATTATTTAATTGTAAGCAACGGCTGCACAGCCTCTGCGCACCGTTCTGTCCTTACTCCACCTCAATCTTGACCCTTGCTCCGGCAGCCGTCGCTTTATGATCGTGGCTGGCAGCTACCACCTTGATCTCGTGGGTTCCCCTGGTGAGCCCCTTGACGACCCCCGAAAATCCTCGCTGGTACTTCCGTCGACATAGCAGTGGACGTGCGTGGCGTGAACGCCCTTGGCCAACTCGTAGCGCACCTCGATAGAATCGCCTTTGATGACGGCTCCCTGCACGGGGCTCAGTATCCTGAGCTGCGCTTCGGCTGCACCAACAGTCCACGCACTCCCAGCGATGCCCAGCCCCAACAGGCCGACCGTCAGAACAGCCGCCCAGAGACGAATCACTAGACACCTCCAACCCGACCACCCATTCTGATACCGACCTCCCAACCCTGCGGGTCGTTGAGAATTTCCTTCTTGTTCACGTGAAGGAAAGACAAAGGATCCGCCGTCAGGCTATGACCTCAGCCTGTCTTTTCTTCTTCAACCCTTCCAATAGGGACGCCAAAATCAGCCGCCCGTCTTCATTGCCCAGCATCGCCTCGGCACAACGCTCCGGATGCGGCATCATCCCCAACACATTCCCTTCGGCATTGCGGAGGCCGGCAATATTGTCGAGTGAACCGTTCGGACAGGCTTCTGGCGGCACCTTCCCATCTGCCGTGCAATAGCGAAAGACCACTTGGGCATTGGCCTGAAGGCCGGCCAACGTCACCGGATCGGTATAGTAATTGCCGTCCGCGTGAGCGATCGGGATTTTGAGCACCTGTCCGGATCTGCAGGCATTGGTAAACGGCGTCGCGGCGTTCTCCACTTTGACGTAGGTCTCGCGGCAGATAAAGTGCAACGATTTATTTCGCAGCATGGCGCCGGGCAACAAACCCACTTCCAACAGAATCTGGAATCCATTACAGATCCCAAGCACCAAGCCTCCCTCAGCCGCAAATTGTTTCACCGTCTGCATGACCGGAGAAAACCGCGCAATCGCCCCGGTGCGAAGATAATCACCGTATGAAAATCCGCCAGGCAGGATCACCGCATCCAACCCGGCCAGTGAAGTCTCCTTATGCCACACCATTGTTACGTTCTGTCCCAGCACATCTTTAAAGACATGCCGACAATCGTGATCGCAATTACTGCCTGGGAAAACCACCACTCCAATATTCATAGTTGAACTCTAGTGATGTGCGACGAGTGATCAGTGAGGAGCAGGTGCTGGCGAAAACAACGGGACTGCTCTGCCGCCGGCCACCGCTTTATGAACTCATCACCCATCACTCGTCACTCTTCACTGTAATTCGTATCGATACTCTTCAATGATCGTATTCGCCAGGAGCTTCTCGCACATCGATTTGACCGCGATCTCGGCCTTCGCTTTGTCTGTCTCCTGAAGATCCAGCTCCATGTACTTCCCCACGCGCACATTCGCCGCATTCTTAAAACCCAGCGAGTCCAGCGCATGTTCGATGGCTTTGCCTTGCGGATCCAAGATGCCTTGCTTCAGCGTCACATGAATTTTGGCTTTCACGACTTGCTCTCCCGCTTTTCTTCGGCTGCGTTCAACCGATCCACATATTTCTTGATCCAGAGGATTACTGCTACGGTAAGCCCGCCACAAAACACCAAGGCGACGAACGCCCACCGCCAGGGCGACTCATTCAACCGATAGGCCATCACACCCACAATAGCCGCCCAAACCACCACCGCCGCGATCAGGCCATAATTCAAATACGCCCGCAGCATCCTCGCTCTTCTTTCCTCTACCACAAGAATCAGGAGGAGGTCCTGAGGCTTGCTCCGCGATATCACGGAAACTCGGTCACCACACTCGTTGAGTCAGAGCGATCCGTCTTATGGACGGCTCGCGATGTTCGAAGTTCCGTTCAAGCTCTGCTTAGAATGGAACAAGTTTCGTGGGCCGAGCGACGGCGAAACTTAGTGCAGTCGAGTTGACGTGTTTGAGCGGGCAGGGCTCAGGCCTCCTCTACCCACACACCCTCTTCAGCACCTCCTGATAGGCCTCCTCGATCTTTCCCATATCCTTCCGAAACCGATCCTTATCCATCGACTCACCGGTCGTCATATCCCAGAAACGGCAGGTGTCCGGAGAAATTTCGTCCGCCAGGATCAATTTGTTATGAAAGACCCCGCACTCGAGCTTGAAATCGACAAGTTGCATCTTTCGCTCGGCGAAGAACGGTTTGAGGACCTTGTTCACCGCAAGCCCCATCTCACGCAACTCACGCATGATGCCCGGTGTCGCCACATTCATCAGCCGCAGATGATCATCATTGACCAGCGGGTCTCCCAGCGCATCGTGCTTATAATAGAATTCAACAACCGCCGGATCGATCCGGTTCCCCTCTTTCAGCCCGAGCCGCTTGGCCAAACTCCCCGCGACGACATTCCGCACCACGACTTCCACTGGTACAATTCTGACTCTCTTGGTGAGCATTTCCCGGTCATTCAATCGCCCCACAAAGTGTGTCCGTATCCCATTGTGCTCTAAGAGCTGAAACAGCCGCTCGGAGACCTTGTTGTTGATGACGCCCTTTTCAACGATGGTGCCGCGCTTCTGCGCATTGAAGGCCGTCGCATCGTCCTTGAAATACTGCACGACTTGGTCCGGATTTCCCGTCGTAAAGATCTTCTTCGCCTTGCCTTCGTACAGAAGCTCGCCCGTCGCCATGATCGGACCTCAGTGGTTCAGCTTACTGCGCCAACAGTTCTACAACCTCGTCCAACGATTTCATCGTACCGAGTATGATCGGATGTCCGAATCGCCGCGTATATTGGAATTCCTGCACTTTCTGGAGTGACAGCACCAGGCTGTGAAAGTCCTCCAGCGTGGAGGTTTCAAAGTAGGTAATGAAGTCCAGATCGTCCAGTCCGCTGGAGTGATAGAGTTTGCGTTTGACGGTCTTCAAGTAGGGCAGCGTGGCGGCGGTATGTTCCTGCATCATCGCGGCCCGTTTCTCCTGATCCAGCCCCCACCACTCAGCCGATTTCCTGACCGGGATCACGATGGCATACGGATGCTGGCCAGGCTCGCTGAGAGTCTTTAACTCCATCTTCATCTGATCCGGGAATCCCGGGACATAATTCGGTTTTTTGGTGAGCCCATGCATGATCCCGACCGTCTTGAGGTATTTCCCGAATTGGCTGCTCTTCAGATCCAAGAGAAACTCTTGCGTCTCGTGCAATTCCGCCGCATGAATCCGGAACAAGAGATCGCCTTGATCGGAAAGCCCTCGAAGCAGATACAGATCGATCGCCACATGCTCCCGATGCTGTTCCACCACACCTTTGAGCGACGTCAGGCGGACGATCCGCATCGCGAGATCTTGCTTCGCCCACTCCTCATTCAGCGCAAAAATAGCAAACGTCCCGTAGACCCCCGGTTCAGTGAGAAGTCTTTCTCGATCCGCCGCAGCATGAGCGTTCGATAAACAAAAGCCACCCATCAACCCCAGAAACATCAGCGCCATGATGGGCAATCGAGTCATGATCTCGCTCCCTTCCTCTTGGCACGGGGCGAATGATGGCGGTTCCGCCCGAACACCCGCCGATAGATCTGATCGAGATGGCGCAGATAGTACTTAGGGTTGAAGCAGGCTGCAATCTCACTTTTCTTCAGATGCTGTGAGATAAAAGGGTCTTTGCCGGCTAACTCTTGTAGTGCGCCTCCTCCACTCCAGGAGGCCATGGCATTGCGCTGAACCGCTTCATAGGACTCTTTTCGCTGCGCTCCCATCTCAACCAAGGCCAACAGCAGCCGCTGCGAATACACGAGCCCCCCGGTTAATTCGAGGTTTCGCCTCATCCGATCAGGATAGACGACCAAGCGATTGATCAGATCCGTGACTTTGGCGAGCATGTAGTCGATCAAAATTGTGCTGTCCGGCATGATCACCCGCTCGACCGACGAATGGCTGATGTCGCGTTCATGCCAAAGCGCGACGTTTTCCATCGCTGCCACACTGTTGGCCCGCACGAGCCGCGCCAACCCACAGAGATTCTCCGAGACAATCGGATTCCGTTTGTGAGGCATGGCCGACGATCCCTTTTGACCTTCAGAAAAATACTCTTCGGCTTCGAGGACTTCCGTGCGCTGCAGGTGGCGGACCTCGGTGGCAAATTTCTCGATGCTTGCCGCAAGCAATGCAAGGGCCGTCGCATAAGAAGCGTGGCGGTCTCGTTGGACGACCTGGTTCGAGATGGGCTCCGCCTTCAAGCCAAGCTGCGCACAGACATAGTCTTCAACCTCGGGTCCCTGATGGGCGAAGGTCCCCATCGCGCCGGAGAGTTTGCCGACTGCAATCTCGGTCCGCACTTGCCGTAATCGCTCGAGATGGCGGCGAACTTCTTCGTACCACAGGGCGAGTTTCAGACCAAATGTGATTGGCTCGCCGTGAATGCCATGTGACCGACCCACCATCACGTGATTCCTGTAGCGGAACGAATGCCGCTTCAAGACGGCCAGCAACCCTTCAACACCCTCAAGGATCAGATCGAGCGCCTCAGTCATCTGTATGGCAAGTGCGGTATCGACAATATCCGAGGACGTGAGTCCCATGTGGAGAAATCGATGTTCCGGTCCGACCGTGTCCATGAGCGATTCGAGAAAGGCGATCACATCATGCTTGGTGACCTTTTCGATTTCGGCAATCCGTTCAACGTCGATCTTGGCCTTCTTCCGGATTTTCGCCGCCGTCCCGCGCGGCGCCTGTTTGGCGCGTTCGAAGGCTGCACAGGCCTGCAGTTCAACCTCCAACCAGATCTCATACTTATGCTTCAGGTCCCAGATAGCCTTCATCTGGGGACGTGTATACCGTTCAATCACCTTCCACTCCCCTCAAAATCACCCGATCCGGATCTGCCCGCTTCGCAGACAGCCGCGACTCCGTCGCCAAGGCCTTGTCCAGCACCGCGTTCACGAACTTTGAGGCATCGTCATCGCCGAAGCTCTTCGCGAGTTCGATGGCTTCGTCCATGGTAACCTTTGCCGGCACCTCATCCAACCACAGCAACTCGTACAGTCCGGCCCGCAAAATGTTGCGGTCGACGATCGGCATGCGGTTCACGGTCCAATTCGTCGCATACTTACCGATGGTGGCGTCGAGCTCCTTTTTGTGCTCCAGCACACCCCGCACCAACCGTTCCGCGAACGCCTTTGACTCATCGGACACCGAGTATTCACGCCAAAACTCATCGAGATGCACGGCGGCCTTCCCGTGAATGTCATGTTGAAACAGGATCTGCAAGGCCCGCTCGCGCGCTTGGTGACGAGCTCCCATGGTTATCAAGCTGACAAGGCAGCAGGCTGACAAGAGGCGAGGCGGGAGGGCCGACGAGAATCATTCATCGCGTTCTCCCGGCTCGGCGCGTAACCTTCCCGCTTGTCAGCGGAGAACTTGCAGACCTGTCAGCCTCTCCTTTTAACATCCGCATCACCCGCACCATCTCGATCGCGGACTTCGCGGCCTCGCCGCCACGATTGAACTTTTTCCTGTCCGCGCGTTCCAGTGCCTGTGCAACCGTCGCAGTCGTCAACACACCAAAGATGATCGGCACATTCGAGTCCAATGCGACCTGGCCGATCCCCCGACTCACCTCCGAGCAGATGTAATCGAAGTGGGCTGTATCACCACGAATCACCGCCCCCAAGCAAATCACCGCATCGAACCGACCGGACCGGGCCATGGTGCGCGCGACAAGCGGAATTTCGAACGCCCCCGGCACCCGCACCACTTCGATATCCTTCTTGCTAAGACCCTGTGC
>JBKKBQ010000258.1:0-3766 GCA_046714015.1 Nitrospira sp. | reverse complement strand
CCATTAAGTCGGGGAGCGTCAGTTGCTTGGTGAGCGCTGCGCCCAACTGGTGCAAGCCGCGCCGTCCCAAGCCATGAATGTATTCGATCGTGTCCTTGAGGGTCTTGCTGGGTAAGGTGCCGGTATTAAGCGAGGTTCCGCCGAGTTGTCTCGCTTTCTCGATGATGGCCACGCGTTTGGACAGTTTCGCTGCTTGGACTGCCGCTTTCTGGCCGGCTGGCCCACTGCCGACCACCACCATGTCATAGGATTGCATAGAGGATCCCCGATTATCTGTCTCGTCGGTGCGTAGCTCCTACGATATCGTGTCGAGGCTCATGCGCCAAGAAAATTGAGGATGTCCGAAGCGGAGGAGGGAAGAGCGCCGGTGGTTTAATTCGATCGCATCGGCCTAGGAACCTGTCCGACATTACCGTTCGTGAGGAGGCGAAGCAGGTGCCGGGAGATGCAAGGCCACAGGCACGAAAAACCGGAGGCGTATTCGATGGAATACGTTGAGGATTATTCGAGGCCGAGAACGACGCAGATGTCGGTGCATCCTTCGACGCAGTAGAACGGTCAATGTCGGACAGGCTCTTAGGAGACGGGGCCTCTTGAATCGATTCCGGAGGGGTTGTATGGTGAGCGTATGTGTCAAGTTTGCGCCATGAGATGGTTGCTCGGGGTCGGTATGGCGATCGGCTTGAGTCTGAGCTGGTCGCTTTCCCATGCGGGCACAACCGGAGACGGAGGTTCTGCGATTGAACCTGCAACATCCGACACGATGACCTTTTCGGCTCCCACGGTAACGGAAGCGGGAGCGAGTTCGTTGCTGTCTGCAGCCGTGCCGGTGGAGAACGGATTAATCCTACGGACCGTTCCGACTGTGTCAAAATCGGTTTCAGTGGGAGGGACGACGCTGCTACCCTATATCGGTGCCGGATTCGGCGGTGGCTATCTCACGGAGTTTGATCGTTCGCTCAATACTGCGCAATCTGCTTCCTCCGGTTCCTTCAATGCTGGGCAGAAGAACCAGTTCGGGCAACAGCTGATCCCAAACGAAGTCCAGCTGGGCATCCGCTTCCCCTTCTAACGTGTCTCCATCACTGACCGCACCGTGCGACGAGTCAGCTCCTGTTGGCTTACCCGCGCACATGAAAATACGGAGGAGTGACTGTGAAAGCAGGTTATCGATTGCTGTTGGTCGACAAAGACGGGGTGCTGGTCCGTGAATTCCAACTGACGGAGAACGCGCTCGCTCAGCCAGAGGCGTTTGTGGCAGCGTTACAAGAGTCAATTGAGTCTGTGGAAGAAGAACCTTGAAGGGGACAGAGGTGAGCGTCGAGATCGCGACGCGGGGAGGGGGGTCTCCCTGCCCTGCGTCGTCTCCCTCACAGTCAGTTGCCCACTTTCAGCAGCCACCCATCGGTCTTGTCACAGTCGCCTGGACCTTTGGCGAAAATGTCGAGTCGGATGTAGCTGCCTTTGATGGTGGCGGGCAGTTTCCCTTTGACCAGAAAGCCGTTATTGATCGGGGTCACGGTGATCGGAACTTTTTCCTCCTTGATCTTTACGGTGATGCTTGGGAAAAGAGCTGTCTTGGATGTAAGGAATGAAAACTCCGATTTCGGCGCCACCGCCACATTATTCTTATCCACGGAGAAGGGAGGAGGCGTGAAGGCAGAAAAGATGACCTGGGCACAAGCGTCCACGCCGCTACTGATTTTGGGACTTGCGTCGTAGGCCCAGACTGGGCCGACGGTACTACAGACTCCTACTGCAACAACGAGCCGAAGAATAATTCGCAGACTCACGGTTATGCCTCTCTGTATTATGGTGGTTGACTATTGGGTCAGCACTGACAAAACGGCGATATTGTAACGCCTGAGCCGGAAAAAACAACCCCCTCCACGCGTTGCCGCAGGATTGATGCGGCCTCCTTTCCTAACAACTGTTGACCTGGTGAACCATTCCCAGTAGTAGGACGATCGCCGTGGCTAATCAGGGTGATGTCCGTGGACTTCAGAGTGCTTGAGTGGGCCTACGCTCAGCCTTGCGCCTCGATAGGGGCGTCTCTGTGGCTCAACGGTGAATCAATACCACACGGACAATCCATTGAACCCAGCGAATACCTACAATCCCAGCGTGCCATTTGGGCCGTTGGATGGAGGAGGTGAGAGGAGAACACGATGAGTACAGAAATAATACACAAGCACAGCGAATCGTACAGAAACGATCCAAGCCGGCAACGGCCAGACCTTATCGATCGGTCAGGTTGACCAACTGATCCAAACCATGGCGGAGTTCACGCATCAGAGCGGACTCACAGGGGACCAAGCATTCGATCAGCGGCCTCAGAATGTGCAAGCCGTGGTGGCCGCCAATTGACAGTAATTCCTAAAAGAGACTGGTTGAGAGAACAAGTCGGCGATGCTTAATCGCTGGGCGGCTCGAAGTGTCCGGAGGGGCGTTGTTGCCACGGTACGGTCCCTTGGCGGGATTGCTTCACTAAACTACGTAGGCTCACCTCGGCAGCCCGTAGGAGTTTTGGATCGCCGGCTTGCATGAGCGTCGTCAAAAGGACATAGAGTGATCGATCGGTGTGAGACCCAGCCAGGATCCGATCGGTGACAGGATCGATCTGGGAGGTGTCCGGTTCCTCACTCTCCGATGGGTCTGTGAACAAACATTCGAAGGACCGTGGGTTATCGAACAGCCATGCAGGAGGAATGCGAAGCGCGGACGCAAGCGCTTCAATCGTCCCGGTCGTAGGGTCCGCCTGATCCGCCTCGATCTGTTCAAGGAGTGTCGTGGGAATTCTTGCCGCGCCTGATAACGACTCGATGGATTGATTCCTCGAGCGTCTCCAGCTCTGGATAAACAGCCCTATCGACATGTGCCATGATACACAATGAATGGGAGAGCTTCAATAAATCGCACTATGAAAAGACACTTTGTTAAGTGAAATCAATATATTATGAGCTATTTAAAGATCAGGCATGAAATCGGTATAATAGTGGCGCAAGTATCATCGCGTTGAAGGAGGTGGGGACCAATGTTAGGAACTGATATTCGTGGCATCATGGCTGAAGAAGAAGAGGTTCAGCGTCGTCAGGAGGCGCTCAAATCTCTCATGACGATGAGGGCCAGGCAGCTTCGCGAATCTTTAGATGAGCGAATCAAGCGTGCCAGGAGCAGCGGGGATTGGACGCAGCTCTCCAAGGCGGAATGCGCCAGTCTGCATAAGCAGGAAAAGGCCCACTTGCAGTCTCAGCTTGAACAGTTACAGTTCGAGCAAACTCGGACTCGGGGAAAACTGACTGCCCTGAAGCGAGCCAAGGCGAGGGCACAGCGTATCCGAGCTGCGGAAGCAGCCTCCGAACGTCGGCGCCGGTGATCGACGGCCGCAACTGTCTTGTCGCACGTTCTTCACTGTGATCTCGGGGGTATAGTGGGGGGAGCGCCGCATCTCCAGGCTCTGTCTCGCGCGCAGGGCTCTTTGATCCGACGGCTTCTTCGAGATAAGACAACCAGGTCGAGTGAGGGAGCCTTCCTCGTCGAAGGGGCCAAACCCTGCCTTGATCTGATCACCCGGTACCCCCAGTCTATTATCAGCCTGATCCTCTCGCCGCGGTACCTCCGTGTTGAGCCTGATGCAGACCGAAGGACGCGCACGACATTGTCCGCGCGCCAATTTGTTTGCCCGGATGCCGGCTTTGAAAAGTTGACCGATGTGGAGATGCCGCAAGGGATACTGGCCGTCGTCCGGCAACCTCGGTGGGAAGAG
>JBKKBQ010000257.1:0-3416 GCA_046714015.1 Nitrospira sp. | reverse complement strand
ATGAGTCCATGGCCTATTGCGACGCCCTTCAGAAGCAAGGCCAACTTATTGCGGCCTCACCCCTCCATCCGGTAGAAACGGCGACGACCGTGCGTGTCCGCAACGGCAAAACGGTCACGACCGACGGGCCCTTCGCCGAAACGAAAGAGCAGCTAGGCGGGTACCTGTTGATCGACGTCAGAGACCTGAACGACGCGGTTCGGATCGCCTCGAAATTCCCCGCCGCCCAGTTTGGCAGCATCGAGGTGCGGCCCATAAAAGAGAGCGGCTGTGCGTGAGGCGATACGCTGAATGTTCGATGGTTAATGGTTAACGGGGGGAACGTATACCATGAAATTCATGCTGATTGTGCATCACGACGAAGAGGCCTTCCAGAAAATCGGGAAGGAAAAGCGGCAACAGATGCTCGCTGAATCCATCGAGCTGACGCACCAGTTGCATGCCAACGGCCAATACATCAATGCGTCCCCGCTCCAACCGGCGGCGACGGCAGTGATGGTGCAGGTCCGTGAAGGTAAATCACTTGTAATCGACGGTCCATTCATCGAGACCCGCGAGCAGATCGCCGGATACTTTCTCATCAACGCGCGGGATCTCAATGAAGCGGTTAGTATCGCGGGCAGAGTGCCGGGCGCACGGATCGGAACCGTCGAAGTGCGGCCGTTGATCGAAATAACAGGGCTGCCCCAAACTGAAAAGTGCTGAGTGCTGAGCATGAACATACGCCACGAGACACAAACGATGCATCAACGGGAAGGAGTAAAGAATGAGCAGCGTACGGCTATTGGTTGGAACCAGGAAGGGTGCATTCATCTTGACCTCGGACGGAAAACGGAAACAGTGGACCGTCGATGGTCCGCATTTCGGCGGCTGGGAGCTGTACCACCTAAAGGCCTCGCCGATCGATCCTGATCGTATCTATGCGTCACAGACAAGCAGCTGGTTCGGACAGGTCATTCAACGTTCGGATGACGGCGGGAACACTTGGACCCCACCGGGAACCAAACCTGAAGATTTGATGGGTCAGGATGGGATGCCACAAGGCGCGAGCAATATGTTCGTCTACGATGCGTCCGCTGAAACGGGGAAACCACTCACGACGCACCAACATTATGACGGCTCGCAGCGTCCCTGGGAGTTCAAACGGGTATGGCATCTCGAACCGTCGCTGACGGATCCGGATACGGTGTACGCGGGCGTGGAGGACGCCTCGATTTTCAAATCGGTGGACGGAGGAACAACATGGAAGGAACTCCCAGGACTGCGAAGCGCAAAGGGCCAACTCTGGCAGCCGGGCGCCGGCGGCATGTGCCTGCATACCATCCTGCTCAATACAGGACAGCCGGATCGCATGTTCGTGGCGATCTCGGCCGCCGGTACGTTCCGAAGCGACGATGCGGGGCAGACTTGGCGTCCCACCAACAAAGGCCTCCAGTCGAAGTACGAGCTGCCCGACCCGGATGCGGAAGTCGGTCACTGTGTACACAGCATCGCCATACATCCTGAGCGGCCACACGTGCTGTTCATGCAAAAGCATTGGGATGTATTGCGTAGCGATGACGCTGGAGACTCGTGGCAGGAGATCAGCGGAAACTTGCCGAGCGATTTCGGGTTTCCGATTGAAGTACATGCTCATGAGCCCGACACCATCTATGTCGTTCCCATCAAGAGCGACTCGGAACATTATCCGCCCGACGGCAAACTACGCGTGTATCGCAGCCGCACCGGGGGCAACGAGTGGGAGGCGTTGACGAAGGGCCTGCCGCAAGAGAATTGCTACGTCAATGTCTTACGAGATGCCATGGCCGTCGATGAGCTCGACCCATGTGGAATCTACTTCGGGACAACCGGCGGGCAAGTCTATGGGTCGGCCGATGGTGGAGACAGCTGGGAACCGATTGTGAGAGATTTGCCTGCGGTCTTATCCGTGGAAGTACAAACACTCGCTTAGAAGTGCTGAGGACTGAGTGCGGAGGTGGAGCGGTTTGCTGCGAGATACGAACGACGCTTCACCAACGACGGAGCAGCGATGGTACGTGTGATTCTGCCTCAACATTTGCGGACACTCGCCAGAGTCAACGGTGAGGTCACGCTTGACGTCACTGGTCCGGTGACACAGCGTGCGGTGCTCGACGCGCTGGAAGCGCGTTATCCGATGTTGCGGGGGACGATCCGCGACCACGTCACAGGTCAGCGCCGACCGTTCGTTCGGTTCTTCGCTTGCGAGCAGGATTTGTCGCACGATCCATCAGACAATCCCCTGCCCGCTGCTGTCGTGAGCGGAGTCGAACCATTGCTGATTGTGGGCGCCATGGCGGGGGGCTAACGCGGCTCAATCCGTCGTGTCTTCAATGCTTTGCCTAGGGCTTCTCCTTGTACCTTTCGCCTTTACGATCTTGGAGGATATTACCGAACGGAGGTCCAACCGGTTTGTCCTGGCCCCATAAGCACGTAGGAGCTACATGCGACAACCGCTCAGTCTGGCTGAGTAAACCACCATGGGAGTAAAACAGCCCCGTCGTGAGAATTCTCGTGTCCGCAGCCCAAAAGGACGCGAAGAGTCAGGTGTCGTCGAAGTGACCATCCCGAAGAGAATTCTGACGATCGACATCGGAGGATCGAAAATCAAGATTTTGGTGACGGGACAAACGAAGCCGCGAAGGATTCCGTCCCACAAGAAACTGTCACCGTCAGAGATGGTGCAAGCCGTGCTGAAACTGGCAAGAGGCTGGACCTTCGATGCAGTGTCGATCGGCTACCCGGGCTTGGTCGGCAATCACGGGCCTCGCTCGGAGCCGGGGAATTTAGGCACCGGCTGGGTTGGATTTAACTTTGCTGCTGCGTTTGCCCTTCCGGTCAAAATCGTCAACGATGCAGCGATGCAAGCGCTGGGGAGTTATGAGGGAGGGAGAATGCTGTTTCTCGGACTCGGCACAGGCTTAGGCTCTACACTGATTGCCGAGAATATCATCATCCCTCTAGAGCTTGGTCGGCTCAAATACAATAGAAAAGATTCTTTCGTCGATGTGCTGGGTAAACGGGGGCTCCAACGGTTGGGGAAACGGACTTGGCGGCATACCGTGATCGAGATCGCAACCATCCTGGCAGAAGCGTTCGTGGCGGATACCGTGGTGCTGGGTGGTGGCAACGCAAAAGGCCTCGGCGTGCTGCCTCATGGGATGCAGATAAGCGGCAACCAGGCTGCTTTTCGCGGGGGATTTCGTTTGTGGAGGCTGGAGGACGTTCGCACTCACTCAACGAAAAGCGATCATCATGTCGACCCTAGCGCTGGGGCAGAAGAATGGAGGATGTTGTGATCTCTTGCGGGTCAAGCTGTAGAGCTTTTACCAGTCCTAGCGTGGCGTTTCACACCGTCAACGCTATTGTCACCGAGGGGTTAAATCGTGACCTAATCG
>JBKKBQ010000256.1:0-4147 GCA_046714015.1 Nitrospira sp. | reverse complement strand
TGCGGCAAGCGATTTACCGCAACCCGGCACGCCGACCAGCATGATGCCGCGAGGCGGGGTGAGGTTGAGCGATTTGGCTTCGGCGGTAAACCCAACTTGGGCGTGCTCCAGCCAGGACTTCAGATTGGTGAAGCCTCCCAACTCAAACCGATTATCCTCCAAAGGGTAGTATTCTAAGAGGCCGCCATCCTCGATCGCCTGCACTTTACGCTTCAGGATGGTGTGGACATCCTCGGCAGAGAGAGAGCCGCGCTCCACGATACATTGGGCGATGATCTGGCGGGCTTGATGGAGCGTCAAGCCCTGTAGCGCACGAAGGATCGCGTCGGAATCCTGAGACGAGGGGCCGTTCTCGGCTGTTTTGGTCTTGCTGATCGAACTGAGAATGCTGTGTGCGATGGTTGTGGACCGTGGGCGAGAGGGGGCTCGAGGTCCCAACGATTGAAGCACGCCGCGCAGCATCGACCGTAGTTCGTCCCGGTCCGCCAGCTTCAAATCCAGTCGCACCGCCATTTTGTCGAGGTCCGTCGACAGCGTGATCGGCTGACCGGTCAGCACGCAGGTGGCCCGTGATCGGCTGTAGACGGCTGCGACTTCTCGACGCTGACGGCATAGGGCAGGATCTTGCAGATGCGGGCCAATGTCCTTGAGCCAGAACACTGCTTCGACGGTCAAGCCATGGAGATGCTGCAGGACTGCCAAGGGGGTCGCGGTCATCTTACTGAGTGTGGGAGTCTCGTCGGCGTGGGTGAGCCCTCTGGTGATGGACCACTCGAAGAGCGGCATGCGCTCCTGTGCGGTCACCGATTCCAGGCCCCGCTCCTCCTTCACCGTTTCAATGACGACGAGAGGATGGGAGGAACGGATCAGGGTGCGGAGATCGTGTACGCTGGTCGACAGAGCCATCGGAGGGCAATGCTAGCACGAGGTTTTGACCGGACCAAGAAAACCGGCGATTGTGACCGCCGCTTGGCGAAGGGCTATGTTTTGTTTTGGTTTTCGAGCGCCTTGTTGATTTCGCTGATCAGGCGGCGCTCGATTTCGCTCGTCTCTTCATGGCTGACGCTTAAGATGCGTCCCCCCTGTGCGAGTCGTTCGAATTCGGCTTTCACGCCGAGTTTCGTGAGACTGTCAGGAAGGGCTTGAAGAGAAATGAGGTACTGATTTCGCGATCCCGTCACTTCGAGTGACGTGGGGTTGGAGATCTTGCGCTCCGTCACATAGACCGCCCGTTGATCGGTCTTGACGCTGACTTTCAGATGATACCCGTTGCGAGCCAGTGCGTCCTCCACGACCTTGGCCACGGTCGGCATCGGCCGAGGGAGCGTATCGGACTGGGCGCCTTTCTCTTCGACTTTGAGAGAATCCGTCATCTGCGCGGCAATCATGCGTTTGGTTTCAGCCAACTGCAGTTCCATTTGTTCGGTCAGGCGTTTGGCCTCCGTCTTGGTGGCCTCCATGCTGCTCTTGGCGTCGCGGAGTTCTTGATTGAGCAGATCGATTTGCTGCTGCATCACCTTGTTTCCATCCTGTAAAGAGCTCAGGAGTGATTCCTGTTTGGTGACCTGTCTCTTGAGCACTTCGTTCTCGGCCCGGAATGGGCTGTCTTCCGGAGCACAGCCAAAGACAGCCAAGATCAAGAGGACCCCGACCTTTAATGACCGTTGAACAAGCAGCGTTTCGTTGCACACGCGAGAGTCCTCCCAATTCAATGGGGAGATTATCTACACTTCTGACGAACTTGTCCATGTGATATCCGATATTTGACGGTCCAATGTCTGTGCGATCGGGCTGTTGAGGACAAATTGTTCACTCAGATCCAATTGGTCCTACTGGAGCACAGGACGGTATCTTGGCTCCCACATAACACGGTGGATCTATGGCCTGCTAGCTTGCGCTTCCAGCTCGTTGGACTGTAGCATGCCCATATGATGACGGCCTTGATTCGGAAGACCTTCTCGGTTCCACCTCTCGGCTGTAACTGTTCGATCATCGGTGATCCGGTCACGAAGCAGGCGGTTGTCATCGATCCCGGCGGCGCGCCGGAGCGAATTCTCCAGGAAGCGCAGCAACTGGGTCTTACCGTCAGCCACATCCTGCATACGCACGCCCATCTCGACCACTTTCTGGCGTCCAGCGCGATCAAGAAGGCGACCGGTGCGGCGATTTGTCTGCATCAGGACGACCTCCAACTGTGGGATAACCTCGAACTTCAATGTCGGGTCTTTGGAGTCTCGTATGTGCCGGCTCTGCCACCAGACCATTGGCTCGCGGATGAAGAAAAGGTGATGCTGGGTCAGGTGCCGATTGTCGCGCTCCATACGCCTGGCCATACGCCCGGGTCGATGAGCTTTCATGTGCCGAACGACAATCTCCTGTTGGCCGGGGACACGCTCTTCCGGGGCAGTATCGGTCGGACCGACTTATGGGGTGGCAACTTTGAGACCATCGAGGAATCGATTCGAGAGAGACTTTACACCCTCAATGAGGCCACCACGGTGGTCACCGGTCACGGCCCGGATACCGAAATCGGGATTGAAAAGGAATCGAATCAATTTGTCCGCCTGTGACAGCATGGGGAGAGACCATGGCTTCATACAAACTGTTGCCGGTCGTTGTACTGCTCTGGTTGGTGCCGGTCTATTCTGTCGCCCTGGCCGAAGAACCCTCCCGCTCTCATTCTGATTCCGTAAAAATCGCCCAGGTGAAAGTCCGTATTTCGGACCATGGTCCGGTGGTGCTCCTGCAGGCCGAAGGCCGGACGATTCCGATTTTCGTCGACCTCACGGTGGCTCTCTCGATACAGAGCGCCCTGAACGGGGAGAAACTGCCTCGGCCCATGTCGCATGACCTCATGCACACAATCCTGGACGCCTATGGTGGGAAGGTGACGCAGACGATCATTACGCTGAAAGGCGGTACATACTATGGAGCGTTGACGGTGGTATGTAAGGATCAGGTGAAGGTGTTTGACAGCCGATCGTCCGACTCCATCGCACTAGCCGTGCATTTCAAGGCGCCGATTCTTGTCGGGCGTGATTTGCTGGAGTCGGCTGGAAAAATTCCAGAAAAAGAGAAGGACGCGGAACTGTAATATCTCAGATTGTTTCTAAGACCCGCAGTTGTTCAAAAGGTCGTCGATCTCACCCGCCCAACCCCGGCGCGCTGAGACGCGCCTCTCCACGGGCAAGTCCGCAGCGAGGTCCGCGATGCGAAGAATAATGAGCATCACGATTGCGGACGGGCGCGCGTCGGTGAGCGCCCAGTGTCTTGATAATAAGGGATCCTGTTCCCCCTGTATGCTAGTGGAGTACGATGCGAGAACAACGCAGGCGGCGTTTTTCAATAGCTGTGTTATTCCGTGGCCATGCGTTCCTTGAGCCGCTCAATCCGTTTTTCAGTAGATTGCTTGATGAAGATCATGTTCTCGGCGAGATGTTGTTGGGCATTGATCCTCCCTTCATCGCGCCGTTTTTGCTGATCGAGTCCGAACTGCGCGATGATCGGCCCGTCTTCCTTGTTGAGTTCTTTCCAAATTTCGGTACAGCGTGATTGTTTGGCGGAGGGATACTTGTCGCAGGGCGGATCAGCAGCGGAAGTACTCGAAGTTGTGATGGCGAGGCTGATGATCAGGGCTGATAGGTTCCGCCAAGATTGATTCATGTCTCGCTCCACTCCAATTACTGTTCGCCAATCGAGACACCATACCACAGGCGATGATATCGCGCAGACTCTTCGGACCTATGAGAAGGATGCGCACATCTTTCTCAAACATTGGGGAAGGAAAAAATACAAGCGACCAATGCTGCTCACGCAGTGGCTGAAGCTCCTGCCCACTCACGCGATTCTGCTCGATCTGGGCTGTGGCGCCGGACAAGATTCCCGCTATCTTGCAAAACTTGGTCATCGAGTGATTGGGCTGGATCGGACCATGCCGCTGCTGCAATTTGCAAAACGACTCGCGCCTTCCGTCCCGTTTCTGCTCACCGATATCAGATTGCTCCCGATTCGAGCCGGAAGCTTAGACGGAATGTGGGCGGCTGCCTCATTGATTCATCTACTGAAGAGAGCTGTGCCGAGTGTGCTGACCGAACTTCGTCAGCTGGTGACCCCAGAAGGCTTCCTTTCCGCAACATTCACGTATGGT
>JBKKBQ010000255.1:0-7887 GCA_046714015.1 Nitrospira sp. | reverse complement strand
GAACCTGTTCTCCGCCGTGAATGTCGTTCTGTAGCCATTCCAGCAACATCCGAGTCGTTGCATGGTGGCCGGTGCCGAACGCTTGCTTCGGGTCCAGCACAATCTCGATGTCATTCGGACCGAGCGCGACCGGCTCCCAGCTGGGGCGAATCACCAGTCGACCGATTTGAAGGGGCTTCACCGAACGTGCCCATGCGTCGTTCCAGTCTTGAGCCGTCACGCGTGTCACAGAAAGAGAATGTTCGCTGCTCGAGAGTACCAGGTCTGAAAGGGCCGCACGCACCGACGCCAGCCGCTCCCGATTCCATTGGTCCTCTGCCCAATAAAGATGGATCTTGCCCCCATCCTCCCAGGCTCCCTGAACCGTCGGATCATCAAGACGGCTCAGCAGTTCCCCCGTATCGAAAGAACCGCGAATACACACATCCACCCAGTCAGTCGGCATCATGGTTGGTCACTCGTGATTGGCGGAACATGCCGCGCCGTTCCGACGCCCACGCCAGAGCGGTGTCATCATTTGACGTCCTCGGCCCGTTCCCAGTAAGGTCGCCTGTTATGGCAGGCTCACGCATCGCCCAGATCGAGAGGATTATCCGGCGCACCGACCGCCTCATTGTTCAAGGAACCAGCACCAGCGCAACGTTCACCCGATGGCGGCTGGCGATTTTCCTCATCGGTCTTGTCAGCACCGTGACCCTCTACAAGCTCGATTGGTATCACAGCGGCAATCTGGCACTTGCCATATTCTTGGCGATCTTCATTGCAGTGGCCGCGTATCATAACAGGGTAGAAACAGGGATTCATCGGCTTCGGCAATGGAAACAGATCAAGCTGGTTCACCTTGCACGCATCGCACTGGACTGGACGACCATTCCACCACGATCCGGCGAGGCTCCGAAGTTTCATCCCTATGCCGTCGATCTGGATCTCTTCGGCGCACATTCCCTGACGCACCTCCTCGACACCACAGTGTCGGACCACGGACGTGAGCGATTGCATCGCTGGTTGCTGGAACAACCCCCGCCTTCTGTCCAATGGCAGACACGGCAATCGCTGGTGAAAGAGCTGGCCCCTCGCTCGTCGTTTCGCGATCGTTTAACGCTCGAAGCCAAGCTGACGGGAGATCAGGAGATCAACGGCAGACGGCTGGCCGCTGTGCTTGAACATCCTGTTGGTTTGCCGAACCTGCATGTTCTACTGGTCATTCAGAGCCTGTTCGCCATCACAACGATCGGCCTTGCCTCGGCTTCGATGCTCGGCCTGCTCCCCGGCTATTGGATGTTCTCATTTGCGACCTATGCATTGATCTATTTCATGACCGATCAAGGGGAAGAGTTGCTCGAACATGCCGTCGGCCTGCATCACGAGACCGAGCGGCTCGCAACGGTCCTCGGCTTCGTTGAACGGCACGCCCGGCGACAAGGTACCGCCCTCGCTTCGGTCTGTGCGAATCTGACTGGTACGGCCAGTCCCACGTTGCATCTCACACGTGCTGCGCGGACACTCCACGCGATCAGCATCAAGGCCCATCCGCTTGTTCATCTGGGGGTCAATGCGTTGTGCCCGTGGGATCTGTGGTTCACACGACGACTGATCCAGATCCAGCGCAAGATCAAAGACTCTCTCCCCCAGTGGCTCGACTGTTTGGCTGAGGTCGAAGCGGCATCGGCGCTGGCGACCTTTGCCTATCTCCATCCCGATTACACATGGCCCACACCCCTCATCGCAGCCGGAGAACAGAACGGCGCACCTCCTGCTTTCCATGCCATGCGACTCGGCCATCCATTATTGCCGGCTAAGACCCGTGTGGCAAACGACGTCCATCTAAAGGGACTCAGCTCCATCCATCTGATCACCGGCTCCAACATGTCCGGCAAGAGTACGTTCCTGCGAACGATCGGCATCAATCTCTGCCTGGCGCAAGCCGGCGCCCCTGTCTGCGCACATTCATTAGAGTGGGCCTGGAGTCGGCTGGCCTGTTGTATCCGCGTCGACGATTCGCTCGACGCAGGGCTGTCATTCTTCTACGCTGAGGTGAAGCGGCTCAAAACGATCCTCGATGCCACCAAAGAAAGCACCTCGCCACCGGTCCTGTTTCTGATCGACGAAATTTTTAAGGGCACCAACAACCGAGAACGTCTCATCGGCAGCCGGGCCTACATCACGGAGCTCTCCAAAGGGAACGGGTATGGCCTTGTCAGCACCCACGACTTAGAGCTGGCAGATCTGGAGCAGGCAGTACCCGGCCTCATCAATGCGCACTTCCAGGAAAGCGTCTCGTCCGGCGCGCTGACGTTCGACTACCGGCTCAGATCCGGCCCCTGCCCCACGACGAATGCGCTGCGAATTATGGAGCTGGAAGGGTTGCCTATTTCCCCGGCTCCACAAATCAGGCACAATACCCCGTACGGATGACCACCTCCACCGGTTCTGAATCAGTATCTCATTCCCTTCGCGGCCTCCTGATTGCGCAATTCTGCGGGGCATTCAACGACAACGCCTGGAAGCTGATGGTCGCCTTGCTGGCGATACGGCAAGCCACAGCCGGCATGGCCTCAGGGCCGGAGCTGGAGACCGTCGCCCAGACGCAAACAGCCATGGCGTTCGTGATTTTCACGCTGCCGTTGGTGCTCCTTTCACTCGTCGGAGGCACCTTGGCTGATCGCCTGAGTAAACGGACGGTCATCGTCGCCATCAAAGTCACCGAAGTCTTCCTCATGGCTGCCGGAACATGGGCCCTCTGGCTCAATCCAGCCGGCGGCGTCCTGCCTTTAATCGTCCTGTGCGGGATGGGTGTGCACAGCGCACTCTTTAGCCCCTCGAAATACGGGATCCTTCCCGAATTGGTCCCCCATAAACAGCTCGCTGCCGGTAACGGCTTGTTGGAGATGTGGACGTTCGCGGCGATCCTCACTGGAACCGCTGCCGGAGGCTTTCTTCTGCAGATGGCCGGGGAACAGACCTGGCTCGGGCCGCTGGCATTGACGGGACTCTCAATCATCGGCCTCATCACAGCCTTTACGATTCCCCATGTTCGGCCGGCCCGTTCGGCAGGAGGTGTGGTTACTACGGTCCGCTGCGCGTGGGAGGCCATTCGCACGGAACGACTGTTGCGCATGGCCATCCCCATGGAAATCTGCTTCTGGACGATCGCCAGTCTCTTTATGCAGAACGTGCTCGTCTATGCGAAAGCGGTTCTCCAACTCTCCGACGCGATGTCAGGGTTACCGCTCACGCTCTTGTCGGTCGGCATCGGAATCGGTGCCATACTGGTGGGGAAGATCTCACGCAGCCGCGTGGAGTATGGGTTGATCCCCTTGGGTGCCATCGGGGTGTTCCTGACATTGTTCCTGCTCGGCATAGTTGCGCCCCCGTTATCCGGAACATTTCTCTTGTTGGGGCTTCTTGGCATTTGCAGTGCCTTCATCTTTGTGTCGTTAAACGCCATCCTCCAGTGGAAATCGCCACCCGACCGACGCGGCGCCGTCATTTCTTTCTCCAATACCTGCGTCTTCACGGGGATCTTACTCGGATCGCTCGCCGGTGGTTCGCTCGCCAACGCCGGTCTCTCGACCACCGGCATTTTCTTGGCCACCGCCGGGATGACGTTGGCCGGCATGTTGTGGGCCATTTGGTTGATACCGGACACATTCGTCCGGTTGGTGCTGGTGATCTTGACCAACACTCTGTACCGCCTCCGTCTCGTCGGCGAGCAGCATGTTCCCCAATCCGGCGGCGCCCTCCTCGTTCCGAACCACGTCTCGTTCATCGACGGCTTGCTCCTGATTGGGAGCCTAGATCGCCCCGTGCGCTTTGTCGTCGACTCGCACTATACCGAGCAACCGATCTTCAAACCCTTCATGAAGGCGCTGGGAGTCATTCCCATTTCGTCGCATGGCGGATTGCGAGTCATTTTAAAAGCGCTTCGCGAAGCCGGTGCCGCCCTCGATACGGGCGAGCTGGTCTGCATTTTTCCTGAAGGTCAGATTACGCGCACCGGCACGCTGTTGCCGTTCCGACGGGGTTTCGAACGGGTCGTGAAAGGACGGACAGCCCCCATCATCCCGGTTCACCTCGACCGTGTATGGGGCAGCATCTTTAGCTTCAACCACGGGCGCTTTCTCTGGAAAATGCCGGAGCGTCTCCCCTATCCCGTGACCGTCTCATTCGGGGCACCGCTACCGACAAGTACCGCAGCGCATGAGCTCCGAGGAAAAATTCGCGAACTCGGCGAAGCGGCCTGGCAACTCAGGAAACCAAGTCGCGGCCCCCTCCATCGTGAATTTATCCGGTCGATGCGCCGCTCTCCCTTCCGCTTCGCCATGGCGGATCAGACTCGCCCGCGCGTCTCATCGTTACAAGCCCTGATCGGATCAATCGTCCTTGCGAGAATTCTGCGTCCCTACTGGCAAAACCAAGAACGAGTGGGCGTCCTACTTCCTCCGACCGTGGCCGCCGCCTTAGTCAATGTGGCCGCACCGCTCTGCGGCAAAACCATCGTGAACTTGAACTACACGGTGGGGAAGTCCGGATTGGAGGCCGCTGCACGTCTTGCCGGCCTGCGCACGATCGTCACCAGCCGTACGTTCATCGAGAAAGCCAAACTCGAATTACCCGACGGGCCGTCGGTGATCTGGCTCGAAGACGTAGCCAAGACGATTGGAACAGGCGCAAAAGTAACGGCCGCACTGCTGGCACTCTTCGCTCCATGCCGTATCATCGAGCGAGCCTGCGGGCAAATCACCCCCCTCACGCCCGACAGTCTGGCGACCATCATCTTCAGCAGCGGCAGCACCGGAGAGCCTAAGGGGGTGATGCTCTCGCACTTCAACATCGACATGAACAGCCAAGGCGCCACGCAGGTGCTCCATCTCTATCAGGACGAACGCGTCCTCGGCATCCTGCCGTTCTTCCATTCGTTCGGATACATGGTGTTCTGGTTCGTGATGTTCAACAATGCCACCATGATTTTTCACCCTTCGCCGCTCGACGTGGCGGCGATCGGTGAACTCATCCAGCGGTATCGCATCACCTTCATCGTCATCACACCGACGTTCCTCCAACTCTATGCTCGCCGCTGTACTCCTGAACAGTTCAGCTCGCTGCGCGTCATTCTCACCGGTGCTGAAAAGTTGTCGGCCCGGCTGGCCGCAGCGATTGAAGACAAATTTGGAATCGGCCCGATCGAAGGCTATGGAGTCACGGAATGCGCCCCTGTCATTGCCGTCAATTGCCCGGACTTCCGCGCAGCCGGCTACTACCAACCGGCCTCGCGACGGGGCACCGTCGGCCAGCCATTGCCCGGTGTGTCTGTGCAGATTGTCGATCCTGATAGTTACGCGCCACTCCAGGCCGGCACACCCGGCATGTTGCTCGTGAAGGGACCGAACGTGATGAATGGCTATCTTGGGCGTGAAGATCTTACCGCTCAGGTCATGCGCGATGGCTGGTACATTACCGGTGACATCGCCGCACTGGATGAAGATGGATTCTTGACGATTACCGACCGGCTGTCACGTTTCTCAAAAATCGGCGGCGAGATGGTCCCTCACGGCAAAGTCGAAGAAGCCTTGCAACAGGCGGCTGAATCCGACCAGCAAGTCTTTGCCGTGACCGGTCTCCCCGACGAGAAAAAGGGAGAGCGTCTCGCAGTCCTCCATACCCTGGAGGAGTCCCGCATTCCTCACATCCTGGACAAGGTCTCGACGAGCGGCCTGCCCAATTTGTTCATTCCAGGGAAACACCAGTTCGTCAGGGTCGACGCGTTACCGGTCCTTGGGACCGGAAAGCTTGATTTGCGAGGCGTGAAGCGCATCGCGGCGGAACGACTGTCGTCGCGTGAAGCGTCCAGTAGGACTGAGTAACGAGGACTGTGGACTGAGTGTTTTGGAAAGGGGCAAGGATCGAAGCTCCTGACTTCTTATTACTCAGTCCTCAGTCCTGAGACCTCAGTCCTTTGAAGATACGGAAATGACCTGGGACAAAGCATGAAGACGGACATCGGGGCGCCAAGGGAAAAAACTTTGATCGATTGCCATGTCCATCTTGCGGCGCTGCCGGAGGGCGACAATGGCTGCTTCATCTCGCCGAAATTGCTTCGAAGTCCGTTATTTCGTTTTCTCCTGTGGAAACAGGACCTCTCGCCGGCTCACCCGCGCGAAACCAACCAGAAATACCTCGAACATCTTCTGACTGAGCTACGCGCTTCACGGCATGTCTCCAAGGCGGTGCTGCTTGGCATGGACGGGTTCTACGATCAGACCGGCCTACTCAATCGCCAGCATACGGACTTTCTCGTTAGCAATGATTACGTCTTCAAAACCGTGCAGGCCCATCCCGCTGTCTTTCTGGCCGGTCCCTCGATCAATCCACAGCGCAAAGATGCCATTGATGAAGTTCACCGCTGCGCCGATTCCGGGGCAGTCCTGATCAAAGTCTTACCAAACGCCCAGCACTTCAACCCGGCTGATGAGAAATACAGACCGTTCTACCGCGCATTGGCCCAACGGAAGTTGCCGTTTTTGAGCCATGTCGGCTACGAGTTCAGCCTGATCGGCAAAGACCAGTCGCTCGGCGATCCCGACCGGTTGCGCCTGGCACTCGACGAAGGGGTGACCGTCATCGCCGCTCACGCCTGTAGCTACGGCCTGATGTTTTACGAAAAGTTCCTCCCCATCTTTCATGACTTCGCCAAGCGCTATTCCAACTTCTATGCCGATATCTCTGCACTCACACAGCCCCATCGGTTGAAGATGCTGCTGCATCTCAGGCATCACCCGGAGCTGCAATCCCGCCTCCTCTTTGGTACAGATTACCCACTGTCCGTCTTTCACCTGGCCGCCTGGGGCCGCGTGGGCTTTGGCAAGTTAAGGCACATGATCCGCACAAAGAACCGTTTCGATCGACAGGTTGAAGTCTGCACAGGTTTGAACCTGAATTTTCGATCTTTCGGCGACCTTGTTTCGGGCCTCGAATAGTTGACGATGCCGAACTGGGGCGCACGTGCGTCCATCCAAGCAAAAAGGCCGTTCCCCTTTTGGAGAACGGCCTTTTCTATGACCGGGAGCTGACCGAGCTGATCTAGGGATTCACGGAGATACGATCCTTGATCAGGTCGAAGGTTTCTTTTGGAACCACGTTCTTCGCCACCAATTCACCCTTCACGCGATAGGGGCGATTGCTCACGATGCGATCGGCCTCGTCCTGCTTCAGTCCGAGGAAGAGGATCAAATCGTTTGCTGACACCTTATTGATGTTCATGGCCGCCGAAGCAGCCGGCGGAGAGACCATAGCGGTTCCGGGGGGAGCTTGGCTCGGGGTCACGGTCGCTGTTTGAGCCGAAGCCCCGGCACCGGAACGATCCTTGAGTTCCTTTTGATAACGGGCGACCAATGATTTCAGCGTGTCGTTATGACGTTTCACGTCCTGATATTCCTGCCGCACGTTCCTATTCTGCGTCGATAACGCCTTGACTTTGTCCTCGAGTTCCTTGGTTCGTCCTTCGACCGTGCCTCGCTCCGCATCACGTCCGTGCTCAATGCGCTGGAGTTCATCGCGAACCGCTTGTGCCTCATTGCCGAACTTCACGTTCAGTTCTTTGAGGGTTCGGACCTGTTGCTCCATCGCGCTCTTCTGTTGGCGGGCCTTCTCCAGTTCCATCTTGACGTTGTCTGCCTCGGCCAACGCGTCTTGGTATTTCTTGTTGGACACGCAACCCGTAGCCAACACCGCCCCAACCAACACCATCGCCGTCCACTCGCGTCTCATACGATCCTCCCTCCGTCAAACCCTACGGCTTGCCTGTGCATCATGCCAGACTTCACTTCCACCCGGCTGCGACCGTGGTTCTTGCGGTTTCTTTCTTTGTGTGTATGCCAACCTCCGGAC